>DASWZP010000107.1:0-4648 GCA_036404395.1 Bryobacteraceae bacterium
CGCTTCTTGAGATCCGCCAGAATCACGCTCGGCTTCAGCGTGCCCAGGTGAATGTTGGCGGTTTCCCAACCCATGGATTCGAGCAGGCGCAGGATGTCATGCTCGGCGGGCAGCGCGGATAGCTCGATGCGCGAGCAATCCGGCGCCAGGCGGCGCACGATCCACCGTCTTTGCAGGCGCACGAACGGGTCCGGACAGCGCACAGAGCGATCCAGGATTTCCTGGTAATGGATGGGCGCCGTGCCTTTGCCCTCAGCCGCCCACACGCACGCCGAGGGCGCCAGCGCCTTGGCCTCCCGCGCCACCGATCCGCCGCGCCACTGCGCAACCGCGACGTAGCGTTCGCGGCCCAGGCTGCCCAGCCCGGCCACGCGATGCGAGATCCGCCATTCCAGGCGCCGCCCCGGCATCATCCGCTCAATCGCCTTGATGGCGCCGGCGGGCGGCTTCTTTTTCAGCTCGCCGAGGCCGAACAGCTTCTCCCAGTACGCCTGCACGTCGTGCAGCCGGCTAGTGGCCATATGGCGCAGCGCGGTGTGGTGCTCGGCCAGCGCGAATGGCCGCCCGCCCGCCGCCAGCGCCCCCGCATAGCCCTTGACGATGGCGCCGATGCCGGCCTTGGGATCGCAATCCATTTTCGCCAGAAGCGCACTGGTCGCCAGACGCACCAGGTCGTGCGTGTAGGGCAGCACCCAGGCTTCGTCGAAATCGTTGATGCCCCAAATGAGACGGCCTTCCACGTCGCGCCAGGTCCCGAAATTCTCCACGTGCAGATCGCCCACCGCCAGCGCCTTGGGCGCTCGCGCCAGGTCGCCCAAAACCTCCGGGAAAGTCTGCGCCCAGCGGTAGTAAGTGGCGCGCAGGAACGGGAACGGCTGGGAGCGCATTTCGCGGTGCTTGAGTTCGAGATCCTCCGGGATGATGCTCAGATGCCGCTCCAGCCAGGTTTCGTAACGTTGGGTAGCCTTTTGGATGTTCATGGTGGTTCCTTATAAACTATCACTCCAAGCCGCGGACCGCTGCCGGTGCTACGCTTGATCCATGCCCCGTCAAATCGGACCCGGGCGGCGTCTCAGTTCGCCTGCCGCCCTCATCGCCGCCGGTGTCGTCCTGGTGGTGCTCTTGCTGGGGGCGCGCACCGTCGCGTCTTATGTCCTTGAGGTCGCATGGTGGAAGGAACTCGGCCAGTTCCACACCTGGCTGAGCCTGCTCACCTACAGCGTGGCGCCGGTGGCGGCCGCCACCTTGGTCGCCTTCTTCGTTCTTTGGATCGCCCACGCCCGCGCCTTGAAATTCGCCGGCACGCGCCTCGGCGAACACCCGTTCTATGCCCGCCTGACGGCACTCGCCGCGCTGGCGCTGGGCTATTTCATCGCCGCTTCTTCCATCGATACGTGGACCGTCATCCGCTTCGCCGGCTCGCGCGGCCTGGCGGCGCCTGCCAACGTCTGGCACGATGCCGTGTTCACGCAACCGCTCTCCTTCTATCTGTTCGACCTGCCGTTCTACGACCTGTTGCGCGGGTACGTCCTGGCGCTGGTGATCCTCTCGATCCTGGTTTACTGGGCCGCCGCGCGCGGCTGGCAGTTGCGCCACCGGTTCCCGGAACTGGTCAACGCGCGCGAGATGGACGCCGGTTTCTTCAAGCTGGAAGGCGGCCTGGAGTCGCGTTTTCTGCGCGGCGCCGGCGTGGTGCTGTTGCTGGCCATGGTGGTGAAGTTCTATCTCGACCGCTACCAGATGGTCTACAACCAGCATGGCTCGTTCATGGTGGGCATCGATTGGGTGGACCTGCATGTCGGTCTCCCCATGCAGTGGCTGCTCATCCTGGCTGCGCTCGCCGCCGCGGTGCTGGTGTGGATGGGACGCTGGATGAAGGCGGCATTCATGGCCATCGCATTGATTCTGGCTTTCGCCGTGCCGCGCATCGTGAGCGCCGTTTATGTGGCGCCCAACGAGATTTCGCTCGAGAGGCCCTACATCCAGACGCATATTCACGCCACGCGGACCGCCTACGGCCTGGATCAGAACGTGAACGAACTGGAGTTTCATGTGCAGTCGGACGCGATCATCAATATCGCGCAAAACCAGGCCACGCTCGAAAACGTGCGGCTGTGGGACGTGCATGCCTTTCACGACACCGTCACCCAGATCCAGGCGTTGCGTCCGTATTACGTCTTCAAGGATACCGACGTCGACCGCTATACCATCGACGGCCGTTACCGACAGGTGTTTGTGTCGCCACGCGAGCTCGACGTCAACCAGTTGCCCAACGTACACCAGAGCTGGATCAACCCGGAGATCATTTACACCCACGGCTACGGCCTGGTGATGGCCCCGGTCAGCCAGATCACGCCCGACGGCATGCCGGTGCTGCTGATTCAGGATGCGCCGCCGCGCATTGCGACTCCCAGCCTGAAGCTGACGCGGCCGGAGATCTACTATGGCGAAGTCACTCACGAACCGGTGTTCGTCAACACCGCGCAGGAGGAATTCAATTATCCGTCCGGCGAAGGCAACGTGCGCAGCCATTATGAAGGCAAGGGCGGCTTCCCGATCTCCTCGTTCCCGATGCGCCTCGCCGCGGCGCTGGTGGAGGGCGAGCCCAACATCCTGCTGACCGACTATCTCACGGCCAACAGCCGCATGATGATCCGGCGCAAAGTGCGCGACCGTCTCCACGAGCTGGCCGGCTTCCTCGAATGGGACTCCGATCCTTACCTGGTGATCACCGATGCCGGCCGCCTGGTGTGGATCGTGGACGGCTACACCACCTCCGACGCGCACCCCTATTCGCGCGCCGTGGAAGCCGGAGATATCGGCACTGTCAACTACATCCGCAACGCGGTCAAAGCCACGGTGGACGCCTACGACGGCGAAACACACCTGTACATTTTCGCGCCCGGCGATCCCATCATCGGTTCCTACCAGCGCCTTTTCCCGAACCTCTTTTTGCCCGCCTCCGCCATGCCGGCCGATCTGCGCGCCCACGCCCGCTATCCGGAAACGCTCTTCAAGGTGCAGGCGGAGATTTACCGCACGTACCACATGCTCGATCCGCAGTCGTTCTATAACAAGGAAGATCTATGGGACCTGGCGCGGCGCGTCACCGGCCAGGCCGAGGGCGCGGAAGCGGTCTCCCCCACTTACGTGGTGGCCTCGCTGCCCGGCGAAACCAAGGCGGAGTTTCTGTTGCTGACGCCGTTCACGCCGCGCAACAAAGACAACATGATCGGCCTGATGGTGGCGCGTTGCGACGGCCCCAACCTGGGCAACGTGGTGGTGCTGCTGCTTTCCAAGCAGAAGCTGATCTATGGGCCGATGCAGATCGATTCGCGCATCAACTCGGATGGCACCATCTCGAAGGACCTCACGCTGTGGAATCAGCAGGGCTCGCAAGTGATTCGCAGCCAGACGCTGGTGCTCCCGGTCGGCAATACCTTTCTCTATGTGGACCCGATTTACATTCAGGCCACCGAAGCCCGCATGCCGCAGTTGAAGAAGATCGTGCTGGCCGTCGGCGACCGCTTGATTTACGCGGATACCTACGATGAAGCGCTGTCGCAGCTTTCGCAAGGCGCGCAGCAGCTCGTCGTGCAGGCCGCGGCGCAGCCGGCGGCAGGGGCGCAATCGTCCGCGCAGGCCGCCGTTCCCGATCCGCGGCTGGCGCGCGTGCGCGAACATCTCCGGCGCTATCGCGAATTGGCGGGCGCTGGCAAGTGGGCCGAAGCCGGCAAGGAACTGGAAGCCATCGAAGCCGAAGTCGGCAAGTGAGTGGGGCAGGTCCCCGACCTGCCAACCTGCCTTGTCCCGCCTGCCAACCCGCCTTGTAGGGGCCGGGCATGCCCGGCCCGCCGTTCGCACCGCCGCTTACGCCCCCGCTGCCCCGGCCGCCAGTTGCGCTTCGGCTTGCTCCTGCGTTTCGTATCGCACCAGAAAGCCCTCTACTCCGGCCACCTGGAACAGCGTCCGGATGCGGTTGGAAACGCCCGTCAGCGCGTACCGGTGGTGTTCCCGCTGGCAGGAAACATGGAAGCCCAGCAGTGCACCGAGCGCCGCCGAATCCATGTACGGCACGCCACCGAGATCGACGATCGTGACGGCGGCCGCCCCTTCGCGTACAATGTTCTGGAAATCGAACATCGTGGAAAGGGTGAAGGGGCCGGTCAGGCGGAGTATGCGCACATCCGGCCTGGCGCCGGTGCCGATTTCGATCTGCAGTTCTTCCATGGTGGGCAGTGTACTATGGCGTCGGGCGCGCTTCAACCGAAATAGTGTTACAACCATGAAACATTCCGCTCCAACTGTCGCGAGGGTGGTGACGCCGCCCGGCGATCTCTGGCTGGCGCAGCGCGTGGAAGCCCTGCTCCGCCGATTGCCGCCCGCGACGGGAGCCCCGGTTTGGATTGAGCGGGTGTCCGAATTGCGCGACCGGCGCGGCGCGGTCCATGCCGGTTCGTTTCTGCGGCAGCGGCACATGCTGATTGCCTGCACGAGAGCCGAGTTTCCGCGCGTGTTCGTGCATGAGTGGTTTCACTTCGTTTGGCGGCGGGCCGGCAATCCGCTGCGCCGCGATTTCGAAGCGCTGCTGGCCGCCGAGCGCCGCGCCGGCGCGCGCGGCGAATTGGGCTGGTCGGCCGAGTGGCGC
>DASWZP010000108.1:0-1983 GCA_036404395.1 Bryobacteraceae bacterium
GTTTATGAACGCTACGGAAAATTGGGCGCGGCGATGACGGCCAACGTGATCACCTACCGTGGCCGTTCGGCGGCGCGCGAAATCGGCAAAGTGCTGTCATTCGAGTCCGGCGCGCTGGAGCGCCTGACGAAGCTCGTGGGAAGCTGGGGATATAAAGATGCCGATGAAACGCCCGATCGACAATTTCGCGAGGCCGGTTTCGATCTTCGCCATCCGCAAGTCCGCAAATTTTTCGATCTCTGGCGGACGATTCAGGATCTGCCGCGCCATTTGGGGCAGCACTCCGGCGGAATGGTGGTGTGCCAGGGCCAATTGGATTCGGTGGTGCCGCTGGAACCGGCGACGATGCCGGGCCGCGTGGTGGTGCAGTGGGACAAAGAAGATTGCGCCGACATGGGCATCGTGAAAGTGGATTTGCTCGGCTTGGGGATGATGTCTGTGCTGGAGGAATCGCTACAAATTATTCGCGACGATTATGGCGAAGCCGTGGATTTGGCGCGCCTGCCTGCCGGCGATCCCGCGGTTTACGACGCGCTGCAAAAGGCGGACACCGTCGGCATGTTTCAGATCGAAAGCCGCGCGCAGATGTCTTGCTTGCCGCGTCTTCGGCCGAAATGTTTTTACGACATCGTGGTGCAAGTGGCGATCATTCGCCCCGGGCCGATCGTCGGCAAAATGGTGAATCCATATTTGAAGCGCCGGCAGGGGCGCGAGCCGCCGAACTGTTTGCATCCTTCGCTGGAGGCCGTGCTGGCCCGCACGCTGGGAGTGCCGCTATTTCAAGAGCAGTTGCTGCGCATGGCTATGATCGCCGCCGGATTCAGCGGCGGCGAAGCCGAGGAGCTGCGCCGCGCCATGGGATTCAAGCGCTCGGAAAAGCGCATGGCGGACATCGAAGGGCGGCTGCGCGCCGGCATGCAATCGAACGGCATCACCGGCGCGGTGCAGGAGACCATCGTGCACTCCATCGCCTCCTTCGCGCTGTACGGTTTTCCAGAATCGCACGCCGCGAGCTTCGCCCTGCTGGCCTACGCCAGCGCGTATTTGAAGTGTCATTATCTGGCGGCATTCACCTGCGCCATGCTGAACAACCAGCCGATGGGGTTTTACGCGCCCGCCGTGCTGATCAAAGACGCGCAGCGGCACGGCCTGCGTGTGCTGCCGGTGGACGCGATGGAATCGGATTGGGACTGCACGGTGGAGCAAAGTGGGGCGGACGGGGTGCCCTCTGGGCCCGTCCGCGCGCGACCCCCTGGTCGCGCAACTCCGCCAATTATCAACTCTCACGCGAATAGCTTTCCCCTGCGTCTCGGCCTCCGCTACGCCAGAGGATTGCGCGAAGAGGCCGGCCGCGCCATCGTTCGCGCGCGTCCGTTCTCGAGCATCGACGACCTGGCTCTGCGCGTTCCCGAGTTGCGCAAGGACGAGCTCAACCGCCTGGCGGAAATCGGCGCGCTGAACTCGATCGGTGGCGCGGCGCGCGGGTTCCATCGACGCGACGCGCTCTGGCAGGCGCAGCGTGCGACGCTGCCGGTGGGGCCGTTGCTCGAGCCGCAGGAGGAAACGGGCGAGGGCTCGCCGCTCGCGCCGATGGACACCGAAGAGCGCCTGTGGGCCGATTACCGCGGCACCGGCCTCACCATCGGCCGCCATCCCATGGCGCATCGCCGAGCGGAAATGAACGCGCTCGGCGTGACTCGCGCCGCCGCTCTCGCGCGCATGCCCAACGGCCGCCTGGTGCGGATTGCCGGGTCGGTGATTGTGCGCCAGCGCCCCGGCACCGCCAAGGGCTTCGTCTTCCTCAGCGTCGAAGATGAAACCGGCGTCTTCAACGTCATCATCGACCCGAACACCTTCGATCACTTCAAATTCGTGGTGCTGAGCGAGCCGTTTCTGCTGATCGATGGCGTGCTGCAAAACGTCGATGACGTGGTCTCGGTGAAAGCCGCCAGAGTCGCCGCCCTGCCCGAAGGCGCGGCGGCC
>DASWZP010000109.1:0-16198 GCA_036404395.1 Bryobacteraceae bacterium
CACGTTCGCCCCGGTGGTGAAAAAGGTGCTGCCGGCGGTGGTCAACGTTTCTTCCGCCAAGATGGTGAAAAGCCAGATGGGCATGATGCCGGGCAACATGGACCCGTTCTTCCGCCAGTTTTTCGGCGGTGATGACGGCGCGCCCTTCGGCTCCAATGGCCGGGGCGAACGCGGCCAGATGGCGCCGCGGCAACACCGGGAAGAGGGTCAGGGATCGGGCGTGATCGTCAGCCCTGAAGGCTACATTCTCACCAACAATCACGTAGTGGATGGCGCTACCGACGTGCGCGTCACCCTGTCGGACAAGCGCGAGTTCAAAGCGCGCGTCGTGGGTACCGACCCGAAGACGGACCTGGCCGTGCTCAGAATCGACGCGTCCGATCTGCCCTCGGTGGTAATTGGCGATTCCGACAAAGTGCAGGTGGGCGACTACGCGCTGGCGATCGGCAACCCGTTCGGCCTGGGCGGCACGGTGACCATGGGCATCATCAGCGCCACCGGCCGCGGCAACCTGGGCATCGAGGATTATGAGGATTTCATCCAGACCGACGCTCCCATCAACCCGGGCAATTCGGGCGGCGCGCTGGTGAACGACCGCGGCGACCTGATCGGCATCAACACGGCCATTCTGTCGCACGGCTCGGAAGGCAACCAGGGAATCGGTTTCGCCATCCCCGTATCCGTGGCGCGCAATGTGACCGACCAGATTCTGCGCAACGGCAAAGTGACGCGCGCATACCTGGGCGTGTTGTCGGAAGGTGTGACTCCGGCGTTGGCCAAGGCGTTTCGCGAGAAGGAACCGGGCGGGGCTTTGGTGTCGGCAGTCAAGCCCGATAGCCCGGCTGGGCACGCCGGCATCGAGAAGGGCGACATCATTCTTTCCGTGAACGGCAAGCCGGTGAACGACAACGCTCAACTGCGCATGACCATTTCGCTGATGCAGCCCGGCACGGCGGTAAACCTGAAGCTCCTGCGCGACGGCGCGGAGCGCGAAGTCTCGGCACGCCTGGAGGAAATGCCCACCGAGACGGCCAAGGCCTCGAGCGAGCCGGACGCTCCCGAAACCGGCATGGACGGCGTTTCCGTCGAGGACGTGAGCGCGCGGGACGCCCGCCAGCTCGGCCTGCCGCCCGATACGAGCGGCGTGGTGGTGACCGCCGTCGATCCGGCCAGCCAGGCCGCCGCCAACGGGTTGCAGCGTGGCGACGTCATCCTGGAAGTCAACCGCAAGCCGGTGCGCAACACCGCCGAGTTCGAACGGGCGCTCAAGCATTCCACCGCCGAGACCCTGTTGCTGGTCAACCGCCAGGGCAGCACGCTGTACCTGGCAGTGTAGGTCTGCCTGCACGGCGGCCCACCGCCAAGAACCCGCGCAGCGGCCTCTCGGCCGTCGCGCGGGCTCGTTTTTGCGGACGCTGCTTCGCAACCGAGAGGCGGGGGCGTGCCTCGCGGTTATGCGCGATCCCGGCGAAAGTACCGGCCCGCGGATGGGCGAAACAGGAAATATGCGAACGCCGCGCACAACAACGCGTGAACCGCAAACTGGAACGACGAGTGCAAGGCGCCTATGACCACATGAAATAAGATCCAAGCCAGCGCCAGCCAACGCGCCCAGTTGCGGCCGCAGAGCACGTATGCCCCGCTCAGAATCGCCACGAGGCGGATGAGAGAAACCCATGCGATATCGGAATGGAACGGAGGTACACGAAAGTCGGCTAAGTGAGAAAGCAGCCCGAGTGTACCCGTTGTGATGAGCAGGGAACCGATAATCGTCACCGAGTCGGGCCGGTTGTTCATAGTGTTCCGCGGCTTAGCTGGCGCGCAGTGGTTTGACCTAGCCTCTCCAGTTTATCGCGGCACCCCAGCGCCGGTTGCTTTTCACTCCGCAAGTATGCGTAGATGGGCCTAGTGACAGCTCCCCCAACCGAAACCCATGAGTCCCTGACGCGCGCCGATATCGCCACGGAGATCCGGCGGCTCAAGCGCGAGATGAATGCCGTCATCCTGGCGCACTTCTACCAGGAACCGGCAATCCAGGACGTGGCCGATTTTGTCGGCGATAGCTTGCAATTGTCTCAGAAAGCCGCGGCTACGTCCGCCGATGCGATCGTCTTCTGTGGCGTGCTGTTCATGGCCGAGACCGCCAAGATCCTCAACCCGGGCAAGCTGGTCCTGCTGCCCGACCCGGCGGCGGGCTGTTCGCTGGCCGATGGTTGTCCGGCGGACGAGTTCCGGGCGTTTCGCGAGCGCTACCCCGATCACGTATCGATCACCTATATCAATTGCAGCGCCGAGGTCAAGGCGCTCAGCGATATCATCTGCACCTCCAGCAACGCGGAGAAAATCATCCGGCAGATTCCGCCTGGGCAGCCCATTCTGTTCGCGCCCGATCAGCATCTGGGCCGCTTCCTGATCCGGAACACGGGACGCGAAATGCGGCTTTGGCCGGGGAGCTGCATGGTCCACGAGATATTCTCCGAGCGCCGGCTGCTGGAGTTGAAGGAGCAACATCCGCAAGCCAAGGTGCTGGCGCATCCCGAGTGCCGGGAAGCGGTGCTGCGCCATGCCGATTACATCGGCTCGACAACGGGAATTCTCTCGACCGCCCGCGACAGCTCGGCGGCCGAGTTCATCGTCGCCACCGAAAGCGGCATCCTCCACCAGATGGAAAAAGCGTGCCCGGAGAAAACGTTCATCCCGGCTCCCACCGAGGGCGGCTGCCAATGGGGCGAGGGCGGCGCGTGCAGCGAATGCCCGCACATGAAGCTCAACTCGATGGAGAAGCTCTACCTCGCCATGCGGGATCGCACGCCGGAAATCACGCTGGACGAAGGTCTGCGCCAGCGCGCCCTGCGCCCCATCCAGCGCATGTTGGAGATGAGCTAGAGTAGTGGGGCATCAGGAAACACAACGCCCGACCGGGATCTGTAGGGGCCGGGCATGCCCGGCCCGGTCTGCCGCGAGGCTTTCAGCCTGGGGGCGAGGCATGCCTCGCCCCTACAAGGCCCGGGCGGTTTGATTTCTATGTCCGAATCTCTTGACGCCTCCGGTTACCGCGAGCTCTTGCGCGGATTCCTCAAGGAGGATTTTGGGGCTGGGGATATTACAACCGATTCGGTCGTGCCCGCCGGGCTGCGCGCGCGCGGGGAACTGATCGCCAAAGCCCCGCTGGTGCTGGCCGGCCTCGATCTGTTCCTCGAAGTCTTCCGCCTGCTGGACGCCTCGGCAGTAGCGGAGATCGCACGCAAAGACGGCGAGGAACTCCGCCCGGGCGAGATTCCCGCGCGGGTGCGCGGCTCGGCGCGCGCGTTGCTTTCCGGAGAACGCGTGGCGTTGAACCTGCTCCAGCGCCTCTCCGGCATCGCCACGCTCACGCGCGGCTTTGTGCGCGAGGTTGCCGGCACGGGTGCGCAAATCCTGGATACCAGGAAAACCACGCCGGGGCTTCGCACGCTGGAAAAATACGCAGTGCGCGTCGGCGGCGGCCGCAATCACCGCAAGGACCTGGCGGAAGCCGTCCTCATCAAGGAGAATCATATCCGGTTGGCGGGCGGCGTCTCCCCGGCGCTACAAGCGGCGCAACCCGCCAAGGGCCGCGTCGCGTGGATCGAAATCGAAGTGACGAATTTCGACGAGTTGCGCGATGCGCTCGCCTACAGCCCGGATGTTATTCTGCTCGATAACATGAGCCCGGCGCAGGTGCGCCAGGCGGTCGAACAGGTGCGCCGCGCGGAAGGCGCGCGCAAGATTCGCTTCGAGGCCTCCGGCGGTATTACGCTCAAGAATGTCCGGGAGTTCGCGGAGGCGGGCGTGGACTGGATTTCGGTCGGCGCGCTAACTCACTCCGCGCCGGCGGTAGACTTGAGTTTCGAGATCGGGCCCGAGTGATCGAGGACTGCTTACAAACCGACGTACTGGTCATCGGCAGCGGCCTGGGTGGCCTCGCGGCCGCGTGGGAAGCCGCGAAACGGGGCTGCCAGGTCACTCTGCTGACGCGCGCCCGAAACCCCGCAGAGAGCAACACCGATCGCGCGCAGGGCGGCATCATCTACCACGCGCCAGGCGAATCTCCGGAACAACTGGTGGCGGACATTCTCTCGGTCGGCGGCGGCTTGAGCTCGCCCGATGCCGCCCGGCTGCTCAGCCGCGAAGGCCCGCGCCTGGTGAAGGAAATCCTGATTGACGAGCTTCAAGTTCCGTTCGACCCCTCCAAGGAGAATCCCGAGCAGCTCGACCTGACCCGCGAAGCGGGCCACTCCCTGCCGCGCATCGTTCACCACAAGGATCAAACCGGCTCCGCGATCGAGCGCGCGTTCCTCGAGCGGGTCCGCGCACATCCGAACGTCAAGGTGATTGCTCATGCGACCGCGGTGGACCTGCTGACCGTCTCCCACCATTCGATCGAGCCCACCGACGTCTATCGCCTGCTGACCTGCGTCGGGGCATACGTGCTCGATCGGGAGACCGAGAAGATCTTCTCTCTGCTGGCCAAGGAAACCATCCTCGCCACCGGCGGTCTGGGCAGCGTCTTCCTGCATACGACCAATCCACCCGGCGCGCGCGGCGATGGCATTGCCATGGCTTCCCGCGCCGGCGCCCGCTGCATCAACATGCAGTACATCCAGTTCCACCCGACCGCGCTGCTGGCGCCCGACGGCTGTTTTCTGATTTCCGAGACGGTGCGCGGCGAGGGAGGCCGCCTGGTGGATCGTCACGGTAAGGAATTCATGCAACGGTTCCATCCCGACGGGTCGCTCGCGCCGCGCGACATCGCCGCGCGCGCCATCTATCAGACCATGCTGGAATCGGGCGAGCCTTGCGTTTACCTGGACATCACCCACAAGCCCGCCGACTACCTTCGCGAACGATTCCCCGGCATCTACGCCGTATGCATGGAGCGCGGCATCGACCTCACGCGCGAACCGATTCCGGTGGTCCCCGCGGCGCACTATAGCTGCGGCGGCATTGCGGTCGACGATTGCGGCCGAACCACGGTCGACCGGCTGCGCGCGGCGGGCGAGGTGGCCTGCACCGGATTGCACGGCGCCAACCGTCTGGCCAGCACGTCCCTGCTCGAATGCCTGGTTTGGGGAACGCGGGCCGGCGCGCAAGCCGCCGAAGGCATCGGCCGCGGTGGCGATTACTACTTCCCCAAGGTGGCCGACTGGCGGTACGAGCACGAACCGGCGGACCCCGCCCTCATCACCCAGGATTGGCTGACCATCCAGCACACCATGTGGAATTATTGCGGCTTGATTCGCAGCGATCGGCGCCTGAACCGGGCCATGCGCATATTGCGCGAGCTCGACCTCGAGATCGCCCGCTTCTACGAAAAATGCGAGGTCAGCGATTCCATCATCGGTCTGCGCAACGGCATCCTCACCGCGTTTTTGATCCTCGAAGCCGCGCAGCAATGCCGCGAAAGCCGCGGCTGCCATTACCGCATCAACTGAGGCGCCGAATCAGCGGGCGTAGGGCACAAGAGCGAATCCAACGTTCCGGAGCTTGGGTGTGACTCAAGCTCCGGAGGAGCGAAAGAAAGTAGCCCACGGCTTACGCCGTCGGGAACCGAAATCGGGTCGAGCATAGCCCCGGAACGGGGCGTAAGAGTTCTTCGCCAATGCTCTTCCGCCCCGTTCCGGGCCTGGGAGACATACATCGGGCTTCCCCACGGCTTACGCCGTGGGCTATTGTCTTTTATTATCTTTCGCCCCTGTCGGGGCTCCCAAGCTCAGCGCGCATCCACCGGGTTCCAGCCGTCGGTGCCGCGGAGGAAAACCTCGGGGGCGAAATCGTGGGCTGCGGCGGCGGTGAGGGGCTTGGCCCATTTCACGCGGGCGTCCGCGTTGGCGCCGGGACCATCGGAGGCGTATTCGGCAAACCAGGCGGTTTGTTCGGCGGCTTCTTTGTTCCAGTTGTTCCAGCCCTCGGGGCGGATGTGGTCGCCCATCCAGCATTCCAGATACACCACGCGCGAATAGTCGCGCCAGGGGCGGCCCAGGAAGACGTCGTGCACTTGCGGATCGGCCGTCAGCCGGCAGTGGGTGAACACGAAGCCCTGCGCGCCATCGGCCATGGTGCGGCTCTCGGCCGCCACGTAGCCGGGGCCGCGGCTGTGGATCTGGCAACGGTCAAAGACCGCGGCGGCGTTGCCGAAAATGAAATCGACGTGGCCGGCGATGTAGCTATCGACGTAATATTGGCGGCCGCTCGCGGCGTAGACGGTGTCCTGCATTCCGAGGAACCGGCAATTGCGGAACACCGCGCGGTCGGAGTGCACCGAAATCGCCACCGCCTGCGTGCCGGTGCCGTAGGAGTTTTCGAAGGTGATGTTCTGCGCCTCGAATTCGTCCGCGTTGATGTCGACGGTGGCGCTGAAGAATGTGCCGCCGACGTCCTTGGCTCCCAGGCCGTAGGTAATGACGGTCGACTGCGCATCCTGGCCGAGGAAGGTCACGCGCGGCCGGTCGTGCGGCACGCGCACACGCTCGTGATAGATGCCGGGGCGGATTTCGATGATCAAGCGCGCCGTGGTCGGAGCCAGCACCCGGTCGAACGCGTGGTCCACCGCGTTTTGCACGGTGGGGTAATCGCCGCTGCCATCCTTGGCCACCACCACGCGGATCGGCGCCGGAGCCGCCGCATGGAGCGAAGCCAGTGCGGCGAGGGTCAGAATCGAGATCTTCATAGAGATTGGGCCTTCTTATGTAATCATCGCCCCAACCGCTTCCTGACGGGGTGCCCTCTGGGCCCGGCTCCGATAGCGTTTATTATCGCGCTCCTCGCGAATTCGCTTGTAAGAACCCCCCGCCAGCGGCGACTATCTGAAGTGTGGGATCGCCGAGCCAGGACGAACGGTATCACCAGGCGGCGGCCGAGTATGGCGCGGCGCTGGAACGGCTGGCGCGCGCGTACGAGTTCGATGCGGACCGGCGGCGCGATTTGTTGCAGGAGATCCATCTGGCCCTTTGGCGCAGCTTCGCTCTCTTTGACGGCCGGTGCTCGACGCGCACCTGGATCTACCGCGTGGCGCATAATACGGCAGTGAGTTACGGCATTGGCCGGCGGCGCTCCGGCGACCGCAACCTGGTCAGCCTGGAGGAAGTCGAGCTCACGCTGGGCGACCGCGATGGCGATCGGGCGGCGGACCGCCGCCAGGTGCTGGCGCGATTGACGGAGATGATTCAGAGTTTGAAGCCGCTTGACCGGCAGGTGATTCTTTCTTACCTGGAAGGGATGGACGCCGCCCAAATCGGCGAAATCACCGGCCTCGCGGCCGGCAACGTGGCCACCAAGATCCATCGCATCAAGACCGTGCTGGCCCGGCGGTTCTCTCAGGGGGGACAGCATGCCTAATCAACTTCCGCCGAATGAACTTCCGCAGGACGAACTTCGCAATGCCTGGCAAAACCAGCCGGGGGAGAATCTCGCTATGTCGCTCGAAGAAATCCGGCGCAGAGCCGGCAAGTTTCAGCACCGCATCCGATGGCGTAACGCGCGCGAGTACGTGGCCTTCGCCATCGTGGTCGTCGTGTTCGGATACTACATCAAATGGATCCCGAACGCCGTTGCGCGCGTGGGTTCGCTGTTGACCATCGCCGGCGCGCTATACGCCGCATACCAGCTCCACCGGCGCGCTTCGTCCGAGACTGCGCCCGCCGCAACCGAATTCGAGCAATGCCTGGGATTCCATCGCCGCCGGTTGGAACGCCAGCGCGACGCGCTGGAAAACGTCTGGAGCTGGTACCTGGGCCCGCTGATTCCCGGCCTCGCAGTGTTTATCGCCGGAACGGCAATCACGACGCCCATCCCGATCCGCTATCGCGTTCTCACGGCCGCCCTTTCGTTCGCCTTCGTTGGCGGTGTCTTCTGGCTGGTGGCGAAATTGAACCAAATTGCGGCGCGCAAGCTGCAAACCAAGATCGACCAATTGAAAGCACTGGAGCAATGAAGATGATCTATCGAATCGCGATTCCGCTGATGCTGCTGGCCGCCGCCGCGCGGGCCCAATCTCCCGCTCCGACGGATGCCGAGATCCGACGCATCCTGGCCGAACGCGTGGATGAGCGTCACAACGCGGTGGGAATGGTGGTTGCGGTGATCGAGCCCTCGGGCACGCGAATTGTCGCGTATGGCAAGCCAGCCAAGGACGATGCGCGGCCGCTCAACGGCGATACCGTTTTCGAAATCGGTTCCATCACCAAGGTGTTCACAGTGCTGCTGCTGGCCGATATGGCGCAACGCGGCGAGGTGAAGCTCGACGACCCCATCGCGAAGTACCTGCCCGAAGGCGTCAAAGCGCCGCAGCGCAACGGCAAGCAGATCACGCTCGAGGAACTCGCCACTCACACCTCCAGCCTGCCGCGGCTGCCCAACAATTTCTCGCCGAAAGATGCGGCGAACCCTTACGCGGACTATTCGGCGGACAAACTCTACGCGTTTCTCAATAGCTACCAACTGCCGCGCGATCCCGGCGAGAAATGGGAATACTCGAACCTGGCGACCGGACTGCTGGGCCATCTTCTTTCACTGCGGGCGGGTAAGGATTACGAGACGCTGGTGGTTTCCCGCATCGCCACGCCGCTCGGCATGGCCAGCACGCGCATCACGCTCACGCCGGAGATGAAGGAGCGGATGGCGGCGGGTTACAACGCCGCGCTCGAGCCCACGCGCCTCTGGGATTTCCAGGCGCTGGCGGGCGGTGGAGCGCTGCGCTCCACCGCCAACGATCTCATCGCTTTCCTGGCCGCCAATCTGGGTTACAAGAAATCGCCGCTCCAGCCGGCCATGGCGGCGATGCTGGAAGTGCGGATTCCGGGCCCGGCGCTCAATTTCCAACAGGCGCTCGGCTGGCACATCATGCAACATAACGGCCGCGATTTGTTCTGGAAGGATGGCGGCACTTACGGCTTCGCCAGCTTCATCGGCTTCGACGCCAAGGCCAAAGTGGGAGTAGTGGTGCTGGCCAACTCGTTCTCGCTGACGAGCGGCGTGGCCGATGAAGTCGGGCTGCACCTGCTCGATACGTCGATGCCGCTCGCCGGCGCGCCCGTCAAAGAGCGTCAGGCGATTGCGGTCGATCCCAAAATCCTGGAAGGTTACGTAGGCCGGTATCAGCTTGCTCCCACGTTCTTCATCGCCATTACCCGTGAAGACGACCGGCTCTACGAACAAGCCACCGGCCAGCCGAAGCTGCAGGTCTTCGCCGAAAGCGAAAAGGAGTTTTTCCTGAAAGGGGTGGACGCACAGATCACCTTCAAAACCGGTGCGCAAGGCCGCGCCACCGAGCTCACACTGCATCAAAACGGCCTGGACCAGCGGGCGCCGCGGATGGAATAAGGACGGCGGATTCCTTAGCGGCTATTTTCGGGCGCCTTCCGACCAGGGAGGCACAACCCCGTTCATGCGTGCATACGCCACCAATTGCCCCATATGCTCGTTGGCGTGGACGATGATCCGGAGGTACATTCCGTCGATGGTGGCTTCGCGCCCGTTGATCGTGACCTTGCGCTGGAAGTCTGTAGGCGTCAAACCCACGCGAGAATTCTTGACTGCATCGAGCGAGCGCTTCAGCCAGGCGATGACTTCCAACTTCGCGGTCACCGTCTTTTCCATGCTCGGAGACGCCAGATCGGCGGGCATTTTGGGGCCGGTGTAACTGAGCAAGCCGAAGTTGGCGATCGCGATGTGCATGATCACTTCGCTGGTGGATCGCACGCCGGGCGCAGGCCGCCATGCGTAAGTCTTCGCCGGGATGGCTTCCGCGAGCGCGACGAGCTGCCGCGAAACGTGCAGCCATTCGCCGTCGTATCCCTGCCAGACTCCTTCCAGCGGATCTACCTGAGCGTGCAGAGTCATCGCACCGAGGACCGTGGCAAGCAGTAGCGTCTTCATAATTCCTCCTCTCGCGATTGGCACGGGCTGGTGTCGCGCGCCACGCGGGCGAGGCGTGCCTCGCCCCTACAACGAAACCCGTAGGGGCCGGGCATGCCCTGGGCATGCCCGGCCCGCCTGCCGTGATGAACGCTGCCGCCAAGCGCCGGTCTCTCAGAAGATTATCATTTCCTTGGCCCATGGGGGCTGCGCATGCCCCGCCAAGCCCGCCGATAGCTCAAAAGGGCTATTCCAAGCACCCTCCGCGGAGGCTTCCCAGGGGCGCGAAATCGTTTAAAATACTAGGTATATCGCCCAACTTTGGCGCCGTAGTGCGCCACGCGCTGGAAACCCGCAGCTCCCATGTGGATCGTAAGACTCGCTCTTAAACGTCCGTACACTTTCGTGGTGATGTCGATCCTCATCGCCATCCTCGGCGTGTCGGCAATCATCACCATGCCGGTGGACATTTTCCCGTACATCGATATTCCGGTGGTCAGCGTTGTGTGGAGCTACACCGGCCTCGCTCCGGAGGAAATGGAAAAGCGCATGGTGCTGATCTTCGAGCGTGCCATGACGACCACCGTCAATGATATCGAGCACATCGAATCGCAATCCTATTCCGGTGTTTCCGTCACGCGCGTGTATTTCCAGCCCAACGCCAAGGTGGAGGTGGCGCTCTCGCAGGTGACGGCTATTTGCCAGACGCTGCTGCGCATCTTTCCGCCCGGCACCACGCCGCCCAATATTCTCAAGTACGACGCATCGAGCGTACCCATCCTGCAACTGGGCCTGGAGAGCAAGACCCTGAGCGAGCAGGAACTGTTCGACCTGGGCCAGAACTTCATTCGCACCCAGCTTGCCACCATCCCGGGAGCCGCCGTGCCGCTGCCTTACGGCGGCAAATTGCGTGAGGTGATGGTGGATTTGATCCCGGAGGCGATGTTTGCCAAGAACCTGGCGCCGGCAGAGGTGTCCAACGCCTTGGCCAATCAAAACCTGATTCTGCCGGCGGGCGATATCAAGATCGGCGACAGGGATTACCAGGTCAAGCTGAACTCCAGCCCGCGAATCCTGAGCGAAATGAACGCGCTGCCGCTGAAGGTGGTGAATGGCGCCACGATCAGGCTGGGCGACGTGGCGCAAGTGCGCGACGGCTACGCGGTGCAAACCTGCATCGTGCGCACCAACGGCACGCGCGGGGCGCTGGTCACCGTGATGCGCAACGGGAAAGCTTCCACGCTGGCGGTGGTGAACAACGTCAAGGCGGCGCTGCCGAAGATTCTGGCCGGGCTGACCCCGGAGCTCCACGTGCGGCAGTTGTTCGACCAGTCGGTGTTCGTGCGCGCGGCCATCAACGGCGTGGTGCGCGAAGCCGTCACCGCCGCGTTCCTCACCGGGCTGATGATCCTGGTGTTTCTGGGAAGCTGGCGCAGCACGGTGATCGTCTGTATTTCGATCCCGCTTTCGATCCTGGTCTCGCTGATTGTGCTGAGTGCGCTGGGCCACACCATCAACGTGATGACGCTGGGCGGCATGGCGCTGGCGGTGGGCATCCTGGTGGACGACGCCACGGTGGAAATCGAAAACACGCACCGCAATATGGCCATGAAGAAGCCGCTGGTGCGCGCGGTGCTCGATGGCGCGCAGCAGATCGCCGCGCCGGCCTTCGTTTCCACGCTCTCCATCTGCATCGTCTTCGTGCCCGTGCTGCTGCTCAGGGGTGCGGCCAGGTACCTGTTCACGCCGCTGGCCATGGCGGTGGTTTTCGCCATGCTGGCCTCTTACCTGCTTTCCCGCACGCTGATTCCGAACATGGTGCATTACATGCTCCGGCCGGAAACCAAGCTCTACGCGCAGGGATCTCACGGCGAAACCGCCGGCGGCACAGGCCCCATCTGGGAAACGCATTACGTGTTCAACCGGCGTTTTGAGCGGATGCGCAACTCCTACGCCGCGCTGCTCCATTGGTGTCTGGAGCATCGAACCCCGGTGCTGGCGGGATTCGCCATTTTCATAGTTGGCTCGTTGTTTTTGGCCCCGCTGATCGGCCGCGATTTCTTTCCGACCGTGGACTCGGGGCAATTGCGCCTGCATGCCCGCGCGCCCTCCGGAACGCGCATCGAGCAGACCGAAACCATCTTCAAATCGATCGAAAGCGAGATCCGCCAGGAGATTCCGGCGCGCGAGATCGACACCATCATCGATAACATCGGCCTCCCCAACAGCGGCTTCAACCTGGCCTTTGGCGACAATCCCACGCTCGGCGTGGCAGACGGCGACATCCTGGTTTCCCTCAAGGCCGAGGACCACGGGCCCACCGACGAATACGTGGGCCGCTTGCGCCGCCGCTTGCATGACAAGTTCCCCGACGTGGTGTTTTTCTTCGAAGCCGCCAACATCACCAACCAGATTTTGAATTTCGGGTTGCCCGCTCCCATCGACGTGCAGGTGGTGGGACGCAACACCGCGGCCAATTACAAGATCGCGCAGGACCTGGAAACCAAAATCGCCGGCATCCCGGGCGTGGCGGACCCGCACATTCACCAGGTGGTGGACTGGCCCGAGATCGATATCAACGTGGACCGCGATAAAGCTGGCCTGGTGGGTCTCACCCAGGCCGATGTCAGTAACAGCATGCTCGTCTCGCTGGCTTCGAGCGGCCAGATCGCGCCCACCCAGTGGCTCGACTGGCGCAGCGGCGTGAGCTACTACGTGGCCATGCAGACGCCGCAATACCGCATGAACAGCATGGCGGCGCTGATGAGCACGCCCATCGCGCCGCTGGCGATGGTATTCAACTCCAACACGCCGAACTCCATGGCCGGTACGTCTAATGGGAACAACTCGGCCATTGGCGCCAGTCCCAGCCAGAGTTCCACCGCTTACGGCAATCCGGGCGCCGCCGCCGGTGGCCCGCAACTGCTCTCCAACCTGGCTCGCGTGACGCGCGGCGTAGCGCCGGAAATCGTCAACCATTACAACGTGACGCCGGTGTTCGACATTTACGCTAACGTCTATCGCCAGGACCTGGGTTCGGTGGGATCGGCGGTGGACCGGATCGTGGACAAAGCGTCAGCCCATCTGCCGCGCGGCACCACCATCGACGTGCGCGGCCAGTATTCCACCATGCAAAGCTCGTTCTACCGCCTTGGGCTGGGCATGGCGTTCGCGGTGGTGCTGGTCTACCTGCTGATGGCGGTCAACTTCCAGTCGTGGCTCGACCCGTTCATCATTCTCATGGCGCTGCCCGGCGCGCTGGCCGGCATTGTGTGGATTCTGTTTCTCACCCAGACCACTTTCAGCGTGCCCTCGCTGATGGGGTCCATCATGTGCATCGGCGTGGCTACGTCCAACAGCATCCTGATGGTGGTGTTCGCCAACGATCAGCGGGAGGAAGGCATGGACGCCCGCGCCTCCGCGCTCTCGGCCGGCCACACGCGGATCCGCCCCGTGATCATGACCGCGGCCGCGATGATCATCGGCATGCTGCCGATGGCGCTGGGCATGGGCGAAGGCGGCGAGCAGAACGCGCCGCTGGGCCGCGCCGTGATTGGCGGCCTCATCCTGGCCACCATCACCACGCTTTTTGTGGTCCCATTAATGTACAGCCTGCTGCGAACCAAACCGCCGGTGGATCACGAACGCCTCATTATCGAGGAAGAACATGAATACCTGGACGAAATGACGCTCGGTGAGGGTGCCGAATGAACCAACTCAATACCAGCGAAGAACAGTTGCGCGCCGAGGTCGAAGATCTCAAGCGGCAGTTGGAACAGCAGAAACAAGGGCTGGCCGCGGGCCACGGCGGGGCTGCCGGAGGGCCTTCCGCGCGCACGCTGGTGGTGGTCGTGCTCCTGTTAGTGGTGCTGGCCGCGGCCGGATACTTCTTCGGGTACGCGCCGCACCAGCATCGCGAACAGGTACTGGCAGCCGAATCGCGCACCTCATCGCAGAGCCTGATTGAGGTGAACGTGGCGGAGGTCAAGCGGTCCGGCCTCCAGACCAACCTGGTGCTACCCGGCAGCATCGAGGCCGTTACCGAGGCTCCCGTGCTGGCGCGCGCCTCCGGCTACATTCGCAAACGCCTGGTCGATATCGGCGACCGCGTCGCCGCCGGCCAGGTGCTGGCGGAAATCGAGGCGCCGGAAATCGATCAACAGATCATCCAGGCCAAGGCCCAGGACGATCAGGCCGCCTCCGCCATCCAGCAGGCGCAGGCCAACCTGGTGCAGGGCCAGGCCAACCTGCAACTGGCCGAAGTCACTAAAGACCGCTGGCAAAAGCTGTTCGACAAAGGCGTAGTCTCCCGCCAGGAAAACGACACTTACCGCGCCCAGTGGGCCGCCCAGCAAGCCAACGTGGACGCGCTCGAAAAAGCGATTGCCGCGGCGCGCAGCAATCTGGGCGCGGCCCAGGCCAACCTGGCGCGCCTGAACGATGTGCAGAGTTACCAGACCGTGCGCGCCCCCTTTGCCGGCGTCATCACGTTGCGTAACGTAGATACCGGCGTGCTGGTCACCGAGGGAACAACGCTGCTTTTCCGCATCGCCCAAACCGGCCGTCTGCGTACTTACTTGAACGTGCCGCAGGCCGACGCCGATTCGGTGCGGCCGGGCCAGAACGCCACGTTGGTGATTCCGGATCTGGCGGGCCGCAAATTCCCCGCCGTCGTCACCCGCTCCGCCAACGCGCTCGATCCGTCCAGCCGCACGCTGCTGGTCGAGGTTCAGGTCCCGAACTCGGACGGCCTGCTGATGCCCGGAATGTATGCCCAGGTGGACCTCGCCGTACCCCGCAAGGAGCCGCCGCTGCTGATTCCCGGCGATACCCTGGTGGTGCGCGACAACGTCACGCAGGTGGCCGTGGTCGCCGGCGACGGCACGGTTCACTTTCGGCATATCCAGTTGGGACGCGATCTCGGCGACCGCCTGGAGGTGCTCTCCGGCCTCGAACAAGGCCAGATGCTGGCCGTCAATCCCAGCGATTCCGTTCGCGAAGGCGTGAAGGTGAAACCGCTGCACACCGAAAAACCCGCCGCGCCGTAGGGGCCGGGCATGCCCGGCCCGCGCATGAGTCTCCCATGACGCTCAAACCATTTCTCAGCCTTTGGCTCTCCTTTCTGTTGTGCCCCGGCCTGGGCGCCGGCGCGCCGCAACCTCCCGCGCAGGATACTCCGCAGGCCCCGCAACTGCCCGGCTCGGGCCGCCCGGTGAGCTTCGACGATTCGCAGCGCCTCCGTGACCTGGTCCGCGCCGGCAGTTTGTATCTGGGTCTCCAGGATTCGCTCGCGCTGGCCATCGAAAACAATCTGGACGTGGAGCTGGAACGCTTCTCCATCCCTCAGGGCGACACCGAACTGCGGCGCGCTCAGGGCGGCGGCACAAACCGCGGCCTCAGTTACACGTTGCAGGAAGCGCCGGTGGGCGTGGGTGGCCCGCTCAGCCCGCTGGTGGTTGCGCCCGCCACCGGCAATGGACCCAACGGCACTTCGGTGCCTACCAACGCGCTCGAACTGGGCGTGCTCGGCGAGCCGGTGGACAACTACTCCATGCAGGGCGGCGTTGCGCAATCCTCCGGCACCCCGGTTCCCATCTACGATCCTTCCGTGTCCGGACAGTTGAACTGGCTGCATCAATCCACCCTCGAAACCAATCCCGCCGCTTACGGCACCAGTAACCTGGTGCAACAGGGATTCATCGCCAACGCAGGCATACAGCAAGGATTCTCCACGGGCGCGCAGGCGGCGTTCAATTTCGATAACTTACACCAATCGTCGAACGCGCTCAACAACGCCTACAATCCCATCAGCGGCGCGAGCCTCGGTTTCACCGTTACACAGCCGCTGCTGCGCGGTTTCGGCCGCGCCCTCAACCGCCGCTTCATCCGCATCGCCGGCAATGAGCGCAAGATCACCAGCCTGCTCTTTCAACAGCAACTCATACTCACCGTCTACGGCGTGATCCGGCTGTACACCGACTTCGTCGCGCTGTATGAGGACGTCAAGGTGAAGGAAGAAACGCTGCGCTCGGCCAGCAAGCTGCTGGCCGATACCCAGGTGCAGGTGGATGAAGGCACGCTGGCGCCGGTGGAACTGACCCGCGCCAAGGCGCAGGTATTCTCCACCGAACAGGACTTGATCAACGCGCGCGGCCTGCTGGAAGAACAGGAAATCATCCTGAAAAGCGTGCTGACGCGCAATGCCGGCGCCGCGCTGCGCGGTGTCCGCATCGTCCCCACCGACACGCTCGCCATTCCGGACAAGGACGAGGTGCGGCCGTTGCAGGACCAGGTGGCCGAAGCGGTCGCCCGCCGTCCCGATCTG
>DASWZP010000110.1:0-1919 GCA_036404395.1 Bryobacteraceae bacterium
GAAGGCCTCGCACCGGAGCAGCTCATCCGCGCTTTCCGCCTGATGCACACCGCCCGCCGGCTGGACGACCGGGAGGTGACGCTGAAGCGGCAGAACCGGATTTTCTTCCAGATCAGCGGGGCCGGGCACGAGGCGCTACAAGTGGCCGCGGGGCTGGCGTTGCGCGCCGGCGAGGATTGGATCTACCCTTACTACCGCGACCGCGCGCTGTGCCTGACGCTGGGTGTAACGCCGCTCGAGATGCTGCAACAAGCTACCGGCGCGGCCGCCGATCCGGCCTCGGGCGGGCGGCAGATGCCTTCGCACTGGGGCCACCCGCGGTGGAACATCGTCAGCGCGTCGTCGCCCACCGGCACGCAGTTCGTGCAGGCGGTGGGCTGCGCGGAAGCGTCGCGCTACTGCGGCCGCGCGGGCGAAGTCACGCTGGTCGCGTGCGGCGAGGGCGCCACCAGCGAAGGTGAATTCTGGGAGGCGCTGAATGCGGCCTGCCTGGGCAGTCTGCCGGTCGTCTTTCTGGTGGAAGACAACGGCTACGCCATTTCCGTGCCGGTAGAGGCGCAGACCGCGGGCGGCAGCATTTCGCGTCTCGTCCAAGGCTTTCCCGGGCTGTTCCACGAGGAAGTGGACGGCACGGATTTTCTCGCCTCTTATCGCGCGATGAAAGCCGCGGTGGAATGGTGCCGGCAGGGCAGAGGACCGGCGCTGGTGCACGGGCACGTCACTCGGCCGTACTCGCACTCGCTTTCCGACGACGAGCGCCTTTACAAAACCGCCGCCGAGCGCGCCGCCGAAGCGGAGCGCGATCCCGTCCTCCGCTTTCCGAAATTCCTGATCGACGAGGGCGTGATCGACCGCTACATGCTGCAGAGCATCACGCACGAAATCGACGAGGAGATTCATGCCGCCACTCACCAGGCGCTCGACGACGAAGGGCCGGCGCCGGAGACTGCGCTGAGGCATCTTTATTCCGACACGGTCGATCCGGCGGCGGACGCCTTCAGCGTGCAGGCGCATCTCAGCGGGCCGCCGATGACCATGGTGGATTTGCTGAACGCGACGCTGCACGAGGAAATGCGGCGCGACCCGGCCATCGTGGTCTTCGGCGAAGACGTGGCCGATTGCAGCCGCGAAGCCTCGCTGAGCGAAGTGAAGGGCAAGGGTGGCGTCTTCAAAGTCACCGCCGGTTTGCAGCGCGAATTCGGCTCGCGGCGCGCGTTCAACAGCCCGCTGGCGGAAGCCGGCATCGTGGGCCGCGCCATCGGGATGGCCACGCGCGGGTTGAAGCCGGTGGCCGAAATCCAGTTCTTCGACTATATCTGGCCGGCCATGATGCAGCTTCGCGACGAGCTGGCCACGCTGCGCTGGCGATCGCACAACGGGTTCGCCTGCCCGGCGGTGATCCGCGTGGCGATCGGCGGCTATCTGAACGGCGGCGCCATGTACCACAGCCAGTGCGGCGAGGTGGAGTTCACGCACATTCCCGGGCTGCGCGTGGTGATGCCTTCGTGCGCGATCGATGCCTGCGGCCTGCTGCGAACCGCGCTGCGCGCCGACGATCCGGTGCTGTTCCTGGAACACAAACGCCTCTATCGCGAGCCGTACAACCGCTCGCCGCACCCGGGCGCGGATTTCACGATTCCGTTCGGGCGCGCCCGCCTGGTAAAGCCGGGGCGCAGCCTGACCGTGGTGACTTACGGTGCGCTGGTGCAGAAGGCGCTGGTGGCGGCGGCGCAGATGGAGCGGCGCGCGCCCGCGGCCAGCATCGAAATCATCGATCTGCGGACGCTGGCGCCGTACGATTGGCCGGCCATTCGCGCCTCGGTCGAGAAAACCAACCGCGCGCTAGTGGCGCATGAAGATTGCCTGTCGTGGGGCTACGGCGCGGAGCTGGCGGCGCGCATCGGCGACGAGCTTTTCGA
>DASWZP010000111.1:0-3704 GCA_036404395.1 Bryobacteraceae bacterium
CCCATGATGGGCGTGACTTCCTTGCCGTCGGCGTTGAGCACGCGCAGGCCCATCGGCTCGGAATACTTGTAGCCGAGCTTGAAAATGTGCGCGATTTCGACGCACTTGATCACTTCGAGCGTGCCGCCGCAGCGCGCGCAGGCATCGCCCGCCACCACCTGGCGCAGGTCGTGGAACTCGGCCTGGAAATCCTCGCCGAGCGTCACATGGCGCAGGTGGTAATCGTTCTTGTTGGCGCCGGCGATCATGTTGCGGCGCCCTTCGAGCGCCCGGTCGGCGTAGACGGCCATGTTCCGCACGCCCACCGGTCCCAGCGATCCGGCATCGGCGCCGAACCACTGGCGGATTTCCTCGGGATGCGCGGGGCGGAATTCGGGATCGTTGACGATGGCGCCCGCCTTGGTTTCGCTCAACTGGTGATCGCCGCGCAAGAGGATCAGCACCGGTTTGCCGTCGGCCACCACCACCAGGCTTTTCATTTGCGAGGTCTCGGGCAGGCCCGTGAAGGCGGCGACTTCGGCGATGGTCTTGCGGCCGGGCGTGTGAAACTCCTCCGGGCTCAGGTCGCCGGCGGGGTCGGCGGCGGCCGGCGCGGCGGGAACCGAGGCCGCTTTTTCCAGGTTGGCGGAATAGCCGCAGCCGGGGCAGCGCGCCACGAAGTCTTCACCGGCTTCCGACGCCACCATGAATTCGTGCGACTGGCTGCCGCCCATCGCTCCCGAATGCGCCTCCACGGCCGTATATGCTAAACCGCAGCGGTCGAAGATCCGGCAGTACGTCTTGTAGTGCTTGTCGTAAGCCGCATCCAGGCCGGCCTGGTCCATGTCGAAGGTATAGGAATCCTTCATCATGAATTCGCGGACGCGCAGCAGCCCGGACTTCGGTCGCGGCTCATCGCGAAACTTGGTCTGGATCTGGTACCAGATCTGTGGAAGCTGTTTGTAGCTGCGCAGCTCGCCGCGCGCGATCGCCGTCATGACTTCCTCGTGCGTCATGGCGAGGCACATGTCGCGGCCGAAACGGTCCTTGAAGCGGAATAAGTTGTCGCCCATCACGTCCCAACGGCCGGATTCCTGCCACACCTCGGCCGGATTCAGCGCGGGGAGGGAAAACTCCTGCGCGCCCATCGCGTCCATTTCCTGGCGCACGATGTGCTGAATTTTCAGCAGCGACCGCTGCGCCAGAAACAGGAAACTGTAGATACCGGCTGAAAGCTGGCGGATGTATCCGGCGCGTAACAGCAACTGGTGGCTGGCAACTTCGGCTTCGGCGGGCACCTCGCGCAGCGTGGGGATAAAGAGCTTGCTCCAGAGCATAGTTATGAGGGGTAAACTCCGATCTTAGCATGGTAGAATTGAAGTCTTTCCCGATGAGAATCGCCATTGCCGCCGATCACGCCGGATTTGTCCTGAAAGAAAAACTGCGGCAGACTTTGGCCGCACAGGGGCACGAGGTCACCGATTTCGGACCGGCGAGTGCGGAATCGTGCGATTACCCGGATTACGCTTCTCCGGTCGGGCGCGAAGTTGCCGCCGGGCGCGCCGACCGCGGCATCCTGGTCTGCTCCACCGGCATCGGCATGGCCATGGCGGCAAACAAGATCGCGGGCGTCCGCGCGGCACCGGCCGTATCCGAAGACGAAGTGCGGCTGACCCGCGAGCACAACGATGCCAACGTGCTCACCTTGGGTGCCCGATATTTTGACGAGCAGCAGGCGAGTAATCTGACTCGCATCTTTCTCGACACCGATTTTGCCGGCGGCCGCCACGCGCGCCGCGTGGCCAAGATCGCTCAGTTGGAACAGGCGCCCGAGCGGCCGTGAAGGAATGTCGCGGCCGTAAGCAAGACGCACTGGAACGGAGATTTCGACAGCCATGACGCCAGAACGACAAATGAAGCGGCCGCTGGCCGAGGTGGACCCGGACGTGTACCGGGCGATCCAGCAGGAGGTCGAGCGGCAGGACGCGCAGATCGAACTGATCGCCAGCGAGAACTTCACCTCCGAGGCCGTGCTCGAAGCCACCGCGAGCGTGTTCACCAATAAGTACGCCGAAGGCTATCCCGGCAAGCGCTACTACGGCGGCTGCGAGAACGCCGATATCGTCGAGAACCTGGCTCGAGATCGCGCCTGCGAATTGTTCGGCGCCGAGCATGCCAACGTGCAGCCGCACTCCGGCTCGCAGGCCAACCAGGCCGCGTATGCCGCCGTGCTGGCGCCGGGCGACACCATCATGGGTTTGAACCTGGCCCACGGCGGCCACCTGACGCACGGCCACAAGCTCAATTTTTCCGGCAAGACCTACCACGTGGTGCCGTATAGCGTGCGCCAGGAAGACGAGCGCATCGACTACGACGAGGTGGAGCGCCTGGCGCGCGAGCACAAGCCGAAGATGATCATCGCCGGCGCCAGCGCTTACCCGCGCACGCTCGATTTCGCGCGCTTCCGCCAGATCGCCGACGCCGTGGAAGCGATCCTGCTCGTGGATATGGCGCACATCGCGGGCCTGGTGGCGGCGGGCCTGCATCCCAACCCGTGCCAGTGGGCCGACATCGTCACCTCCACCACCCACAAGACGCTGCGCGGGCCGCGCGCCGGCATGATCCTGTGCAAACAGAAATTCGCCGCCGACATCGACAAACTGGTTTTCCCCGGCGTGCAGGGCGGCCCGCTGGTGCACGTCATAGCCGCCAAAGCGGTCTGCCTGCGCGAGGCCATGCAATCCGAGTTTGTCGAGTACCAGAAACAGGTGCTGGCCAATGCCCGCGCGCTCGCCGCGAGCATCCAGGACGCGGGTTTCCGCGTCGTCTCCGGCGGCACCGACACGCACCTGATGCTGGTGGATGTTTTTTCCAAGGGCGTGCGCGGCAAGGAGGCCGAAAAGACGCTGGACCGCGCGCACATCACGGTGAACAAGAACGCGATTCCGTTCGACACCA
The DNA here is from genome assembly GCA_036404395.1 of Bryobacteraceae bacterium. GTDB lineage: Bacteria > Acidobacteriota > Terriglobia > Bryobacterales > Bryobacteraceae > Bog-375. Next base: position 2,938 of record DASWZP010000111.1, read on the forward strand.
ACCCGCCGCTGAACCCGAGCGGGATCCGGCTCGGCTCGCCCGCGGTGACCACCCGCGGCTTCCGCGAGGCCGAGATGCGCGAGGTCGGCGCTCTCATCGGCGAAGTGCTGGGGCACATCGATGACGAGGCGACCATCGCGCGCGTGCGGCAACAAGTCGAAGCGCTGACGGCCCGCTTCCCGCTGTACCCGTGGAAGAAGCGGAGACCGGCAGAGAACTCCGCCGTGCTGCCGGAAAGCGCGGTGCAAGTGGGCTAGGCCCCTCGGGGCGGCCAACTTTCCAGTCATGGCACTGGACATCGTCATTGACGGGCGCCGCGTGCGGGACTTCGGCATCGGCACCTACATCCGCAGCCTGGTGCACGCGCTCAGCCGCATCGATGCGGCCAACCACTACACCGTGGTCACCGGTCCCGGCGAGGCGCGCGTGTGGGGAGCGCTCCCGGATAACTTCCGCGTCGCCATCTATGCGGGGGACGATCACGCTTACTCGGATCACTTGTTCTTTCCCCTTTTTCTGCGGCGTCTCAAGCCGGACCTGGTGCACATTCCGTTGAACCGCGTGCCGCTGCTGATGGTCCGGCCTTACGTGGTGACGATCCACGACATGGTGAACCTGTTTTACGACGAGCAGAAGCTTTCCGCCGTGCACATGCACCTGCGCCGTTTCCGTTTCCGCCGCGGCCTGATGCGCGCCGGCCGTGTGATCGCGGTTTCCGAAGCCACCAAGCGCGACGTCGCGAACCTGCTGGGCGTGCCCTCCGACCG
>DASWZP010000112.1:0-47113 GCA_036404395.1 Bryobacteraceae bacterium
GCCTGATCGAGGTGAGGCTCGACCTGCTCTCGGAAATATGTCCGATCTTGGATGATGCCCGCGATGAGCAGCGGCAAACCGCTCAGGCGGGCAACTTCGATAGCCAAGTGGACGCCCTTGTCCGGGTGAATCCGGCCGAGAAAGACCAAGTCATCGCCGCCCCGGTCCTGCATCGGGTACAGCGAAAGGTCGATGCCGTTGTAGACCGTCGCCAGGTAATTCAAGCCCGATGCGCGATCAGAGTCGCTGATCGAGACAAAATATCCGTCGCGATACTTCTCATACGCGGCCATGATTCTGGGCGACGAGAATCCGTGGATGGTCGTCAGCACCGGCGTCTTCACCAGCCGCGTGTAAGCGAGCGCCATGAAGTCGTAATGGCTGTGGATCAGGTCAAATTCGGCCGCGTGCTCGAACGCCTCGGAAATGTGCAGGTACTCGGCCACCTTGGGATCGATGGTGGGATCCTCTTCGTACCCACGGTCTATTACCGCATGCAAGTGAGCTCGGGTCACGGAATCCCGGGTGGCGAACAAGGTCACATCCCAGCCGCGTGAGACCAGTCCTTCGGCGATGTTGCTCGCAACCGTCTCCCACGCGCCGTATTGCCGGGGAGGTGTCCGCCAAGCTACCGGCGACAGGACAGCCACTCTTTTGTTGGGGACGGTCACGCTCGTAATGGAACTAGCTGCTCGGCCAATAATGGTCAGTACATTCAATCGTACCCTATCATGAATATTCGACACCTATACGGCCGCGTCGTGGTGAAGCGGCACGCTGCGGGCTCTGGAATTCTCAAACCAGCCTTGAGAGGCGTTTTAGACGTCAGAAAGCGCCGAATCCGTGCGGAGCTGGGCCCCTTGTTAAACCCAGCCACTTCCATTCGTCCCTCTTGGTTGATTGGTTCATCAGCCCGCTAAGAAAATGGGAACAAATTGTCTGATTTGAGAGTATCGTCTGGATATGACCATCGCGCAGACTGAAGAACCGACTCCTCGGAAGCTGCTCCGGGTGTGGCCCGGCGTGGTAGCCGTGGTGCTGCAATGGCTAGTCAGGTTCGGCCTTCCCAAGGTCGCGCCCGCCGCCTTCATGTTCGCCATCCTGGGCGAACTGGTGGGCGCGTTCGCCATCGTCGTGTGGTGGGCTTTCTTCAGCCGGGCGCGCTGGTTCGAGCGCGTGGGCGCCTTGGTCCTGATGATAGCCGGGTTGGCCGCGACACGGCCCATCCTCGACCCTTCGGTTCTCTTGGCAGGCATGGGGATGCTGTTCTTCATCTACGCCATCCCGGTCCTCAGCCTCGCTTTCGTCGCTTGGGCGGTCGTCACGCGGCGCCTCTCCGACGGATTTCGTCGCGTGACGATGGTCGCGACCATCCTGCTGGCCTGCGGCGGGTGGGCGCTGCTGCGGACCAGCGGCGTTACCGGCGACTTCAATTCGGAGTTTGCGTGGCGTTGGACGCCGACCCCCGAGGAACGGCTGCTGGCCCACGCAAACGACAAACCGGCGGCGCTCGCATCGACTCCCGCAGCAGCAAAGACGGGAGCCGACTGGCCCGGCTTTCGCGGACCCGGCCGCGACGGCGTCATCCCCGGCGTTCGGATCGAGACAAACTGGTCTCAGTCGCCGCCGGTCGAGCTGTGGCGGCGGCCGGTCGGACCGGGCTGGTCATCCTTCGCGGTCCGCGGCGACCTCCTCTACACCCAGGAGCAGCGCGGCAGCGACGAGGTGGTGGCCTGCTACAACCTGACTACCGGCAAGCCGGTGTGGAGACACGGCGACGCGACCCGGTTTTGGGAGTCGAATGGCGGCGCGGGGCCGCGCGCGACGCCGACGCTCGCCAACGGCCGCGTATACACATTCGGTGCGACCGGAATCCTGAACGCGCTCGACGCCGGTAGCGGCGCCGTGGTTTGGTCGCGCAACGCGGCGTCCGACACTCACACGAAAGTGCCGGGCTGGGGCTTCGCCAGCTCGCCATTGGTGGTTGACGACGTGGTGATCGTCGCCGCCGGCGGCAAGCTCGCCGCTTACGACCTCGCCACCGGCAAACCGCGCTGGTCCGGCGCGGATGGTGGCGACAGCTACAGTTCGCCCCAGCTATTGACGATCGACGGAGTCGCGCAGGTTCTGCTGATGAGCGGGCACGGCGTGACCAGCGTCGCGCCGGCCGACGGCGCCGAGCTTTGGCAATATCCGTGGAAGTCGGACACCCGCATCCTGCAGCCGGCCCTGACCTCGGACGGCAATCTCCTAATGATGGCCCTGACCGCCGGCGGGGGCACCGGCTTCCGCCGCATCGCGGTTACGCACGGAACCGGCGGATGGACCACCGAAGAACGCTGGACGTCGCTCGCGCTGAAGCCCTACTTTAACGACTTCGTCGTTCACAACGGCCATGCCTACGGCTTCGACGGCGGCATCCTCGCCTGCGTCGACCTGAAAGACGGCACGCGCAAGTGGAAGGGCGGACGCTACGGCTACGGCCAGCTCGTCCTGTTGCCCGACCAGAACTTGCTGCTGGTGCTGTCGGAGGAAGGCGAACTGGCGCTGGTCGGGGCCACCACCGACAAGTTCACTGAGCTCGCGCGGTTCCCGGCCATCGAGGGCAAGACCTGGAACCACCCGGCGCTGGTCAACAACGTCCTGCTGGTTCGCAACAGCCAGGAGATGGCCGCGTTCCGGCTGTCCCTCGCGCGCCGCTGACGCCCGTTCAGAGCCGCGACCATAGGGAGCGGTTGCCGGTGGTTGAGCTGGATCGTCCCATGACGGGCGCTAAGCTAAGAGAGACTTCAGGAGATTCGCTTCGCATGACCACCGATTCCTATTGGCGATCGCTGCCCGGTGAAAGGAGAATCGCGGACGCCAGACGGATGGGCCACTTAAGATTGGCGATCGCCGTCATCGTCTTGATCGGCGCGGCGCACGCACAGAGCGTCGCGGGCGTCGTGAGAGGCGTGATTGCGGACCCGAGCGGCGCGCATGTCTCGGGAACCGCGATCAGCTTGACCCGCCGGGAAACCGGTGCGCAAAGGAGCGCGGTCAGCGACGCGCGGGGAGAGTTCACGATTACCGCCGTCCCGCCCGGCGAATATCGTCTGGAAGCCGAACACCAGGGCTTTCTGAAGTACGCCCGGACGGTGTTCGTGGAGGTGGATCAGAGCCAGGATATTCGCGTGGAGCTTGGCTTGGATGCGGCAGGCAAGGTAACCGTCGACGTGGCCGGTATCGCGCCGCTGGTGCGGCCGGAATCGCCAGCGATGGGTGGAGTCATCGACAACCGGCAGGTGCTTGGAATTCCTCTCGATGGGCGAGATTTCTACCAGCTCAGCCTGCTGCTGCCAGGCGTGGCGCCGGCGGCCGAAGGCTCGGCTGGATCGGTCCGCGGCGCTTTTTCCATCAGCGTCAACGGAGCCCGCGAGGATGCGAACAACTTTCTCTTGGATGGAGCCTATAATGGCGATCCCAAGCTGAACGGCGTCAGCGTGACCCCGCCGGTGGATGCGATCCGCGAATTCGAAGTCGCGACTTCCGCTTATGACGCGAGCTTTGGCAGAAACGCGGGCGGACAGATCAACGTGGTTACACGCTCCGGCGGCAACCAGTCTCACGGCACCGCGTATGAGTTCCTCAGCGATGGCGCGCTCGATGGCGCCAATTTCTTCGCGCCTTCCGATCAGCCGGCGCCGTTGTACCGGCGTGACCAGTTCGGCGGAACGCTGGGCGGGCCGCTGGTCAGGGACCGGACGTTTTTCTTTGTCGATTACCAGGGCACGCGAACGGCGGCCGGCCAGACGCTGGTCACCAATGTGCCAACCTCCGCGGAACGCAACGGCGACTTTTCGCGAAGCGGCCTGGTTGCGGTCGATCCTGCCAGCGGGCAGCCGCTTCCCGGCAACCTTGTTCCCAAGTATTACCTGAACCCGATCGGAGTGGCAATTGCGGCGCTCTATCCGCTGCCGGATCGTAGCGCTCCCGGAGCGAATTTCGTGTCCTCGCCGTCGCTCACAGACGACCAGAACCAGTTCGACGTCCGGCTGGACCATTCCTTCCGGCAGTCCGACAATCTCTTTACGCGCTACAGCTTCGTGGATGATAACTTGTTCGATCCGTTCGCCGGCTCGTCGGGTGACGCATCGATACCGGGCTACGGAATCCAGGTTCCCAGCCGCGCGCAGAATTTGGCTCTAGGAGAGACGCATATCTTCACTCCAACACTGCTGAGTGAATTACGGCTGGGCTTCAATCGAGTCTCGAACGGCGATTACCAGCAGGGCCAGGGCACCAGCATCAACCGGCAACTCGGCCTGCCCGAGCTTTCGACGAATCCGCGCGACTGGGGATTGACGCTGACCTCGGTAAATGGCTTTTCACCGATAGGGGACGATCCTACTACTCCCGAGCACGGAACCACGAACACTGATCAGATCGCCGACAACGCGACCTGGGTGCGCGGCCGGCACCTGGTGAAGTTTGGATTGGAGCTGCGCCTCTTGCAACAGAATGCCTACCGTGATATCGAATCGCGCGGATTCTTCAACTTCACCGGTCTCCTGCTGGGCAACCCACTCGAGGAGTTATTACTCGGCGCTCCCACGGAGACCGGCGGAGCTACGGAAAACAACCCGGAACACCTGCGCAGCCGCAGCTATGACTTCTTCGGGAATGACACCTGGCATATTCTCAGAGACCTGGTGTTGACGCTGGGTTTGCGCTATGAGTACAACTCGCCCGCGGTCGATGCCGCCGATCGCGCCGACGTGTACGACCAGGCAACGGGATCGCTCGTCCAACTGGGACAAAGCGGATTTCCTCGCGGCGGGTACAGTCCAGACTATCATAACTTCGCTCCGCAGATCGGTCTGGCGTGGTCTCCGCGCGTGCGAGACACAACCGTAGTTCGAGCCGCGTATGGGATTCACTATGACCAGTCGTCACTCGCGCCCGGAGAAGGTCTCTACTTCAGTGCACCTTACTATAATTTCAATCTCTATTATCCGATTCAGGGACTCGTGAACCTATCGTTATCGGATCCGTTCCCGAGCAATTTCCCGATCCCTTATCCGGGATCGGCGATCGCGTTCCAAAGCAACCTTCACACGCCGTATGTCCAGCAGTGGAATTTTGGCGTGCAGCGGCAGCTTGGAAAACCGCGCGTGCTGGAGATTGCTTACGTTGGATCGAAGGGCACGCATCTCATCGATTCGCGCAATATCGACCAGCCGCAACCCTCCGTCAATCAAGAGAACCCCGGTCCGAATCCGAACTTCTCCGAGATCGACGTCATCGAGTCACAGGCTAACTCGACTTATAACAGCCTGCAAGCGCGGCTCCAGCAGCGCCTATGGCAGGGATTGTCTTTGCTGGCATCTTATACCTACGCTAAGTCGATTGACGACGCTTCCGGATTCTTCAACACGACCGGAGATCCTAACTTTCCCCAGAACAGTCATAATCTGAGCGCGGAACGCGGCCGCTCCGATTTCGACATCCGCCAGCGCTTCACGGCCAGCTACGCGTACGATTTGCCGTTCTTCAAGCGCCATCGCTGGCTCGGCGGATGGCAGAGTTTCGGCGTACTGACGTTTGAGACCGGCCAGCCGTTCACGGTGGCGCTGCTGCCGGATGACGACAACTCGAACACCGGCATCTCGCAATTGGGTTTCGGCGCCAACGACCGGCCGAATGTGACCGGCAATCCGGTGCTTTCGAATCCCACGCCGCAGGAGTGGTTCAACACGGCGGCTTTCGCGACTCCGCCCTATGGCAGTTTCGGCAACGCGGACCGCAACATTCTCAGCGGCCCAGGCCTGCGCGACGTGAACTTCTCGATCGTCAAGAACACCGCCGTCAGCGAGCGGCTGAACGTCCAATTCCGCGCGGAATTCTTTAACGCCTTGAATCATACGAATTTCAACCTTCCCGATAACTTCCTTGGGTCGCCCACTTTCGGCCAGGTGGTCTCCGCGCAGGACCCGCGCCGGATTCAGTTCGCGCTGAAGCTGCTTTTCTAGCCAGGGGGCTTCGCTCGCTCCGATTGGGTGGCGATTCGCGCCCGCGCCGCGGCGGCTTAAGGGCGGGCAGCGAGCGAGCACGCTTCGCAGGCGCGAGCCGTGCGCAAGGCGAGCGCGCCGGTCGGGCAAGCCTCGGCGCATTGTTGCGCTACTTTGCGCAGGCCAATTGAGAGCGGTTCGCCGAAGGGCACTCCGACCGCGACGTCGAAGCCGCGGCCAATCAGCGCGAGGCCTGGGTCTTCGCCCGCGGCCGCGGCGATCCGCACGCACGCGTCGCAACAGATACACTTGCCCGGCTCGTAGATCACCTCCGGGTGTGACAGGTCCTGCGAGAAGCGGCGGCGCGCGCCCGGGAAGCGATACACATCCGCGCCGTATTCGGTGGCCAATGATCGAATCCGGCAGCAGTCCGCTTTGCGGCAGCCGCAGGTGAGGCAACGGCGAGCCTCGCGCAGGGCATCCTCGTCCGGCAGCCGGCCTTCCACCTCGTCGAAGCTCGCCAGGCGACGCTCCATGGGGATTTCTGGCGCACGCACACGCGCGGCCTGCTCGATCGAGCGAAAGATCGCGGCCCGCTCGGCATCGTCCATCGGGCGCATGGCGATGCCGGCCATCGACGGTTCCCCGGTGACGGTTTCGCCCGACAGGAACTGGTGAATCGAGGCCGCAGCCTTCCTTCCCGCGGTCACCGCGCGGACGGCGAGATCCGCGCCCAGCACGGCGTCGCCGCCGGCGAAAATTCCGGGCAGGTTGGTCGCGAGTGTCTTTTCATCGGCAGCGATGCCCCAGGCGGTCACGGCGAGCCCCTCCCGCTCGGCCAGCGAGCGCTCCACCGACTGTCCCGTGGCCGCGATCACGGTGGAGCACTCCATCGTGAACTCGGAGCCCTCGATCTCGACCGGCCGGCGGCGCCCTGAGTCGTCGGGCTCGCCGAGCGCCATTCGCTGACACGTCAGCAACAAAGTGGAGCAGGTCCCCGACCTGCCAAGCCGTATGCCAACGCGCACCGGTGCAACCAGCAGGTCGATCTGCACGCCCTCGGCTTCCGCGGCCTCCACCTCCTCCATCAGGCAAGGCATCTCCTGCCGGCTGCGTCGATAGAGAACCCGCACGTTCCGCGCGCCTACGCGGACCGCGGAGCGGGCGCAGTCCATGGCGGTATTGCCACCTCCGATCACAGCAACATGGTTGCCCAACTCGACCGGCTCGCCGTTGGCCACGCGCTCCAGAAACCCGATCCCCGGCAGGGCGTGCGCCTCGCCTTCGCAGCCGAGCCCCTGCGCGCGCTGCGCCCCAATGGCCACGAACACTGCGTGATGCCGCTCGCGCAAGCTGGCGATGGTGAAGTGCTGGCCCCACCGTTCGCCCATGCGGAACCGGGCACCGAGCCGCCGGATTGCATCGATCTCCGCATCCAGCGCGTCCTTCGGCAGGCGGTTGGCGGGGATTCCGTAGCGCAACATTCCGCCGGGGAGCGGGTGCGCGTCGAACAACGTGCAGTCGTGGCCGCGTTGCAGAAGATAGTAAGCGGCAGCCAGACCCGCCGGGCCCGCGCCCACGATGGCAACCGATTTTCCGGTGGATGGAGAGCGCGGTGGCACGTAGTGGTTGGCAGGCCGGGGACCTGCCCCACCATCCACGTCGGCCACATAGCGGTGCAGAGCGCCGATCGCCAGGCCCTGGTCGAGATCCGAGCGGCGGCATTGCCGCTCGCACAGACGCGGGCAGATGCGCCCGAGCGAACCGGGCAACGCGAGCCGGTGCGCGATCACTTCCATGGAGCGGCGCGTGTCTCTGGTCGCAATGCCATAAACGAATCCCGGAATGTCGAGCCCGGCCGGGCATTCGGCCGCGCACGGCGCGACACACTCTCCGGCGTGATCGGAGAGCAGAAGCTCCAGCGCCATTTTCCGCGCGGCGCGGACGTCCTCGCTCTCGGTGACGACCACCATGCCCGCGGCGACGGGCATGCCGCAGGCGGGTGAGAGCGTGCGGCGGCCTTCGATCTGGACCGCGCAGAGGAAGCACGACGATGCCGGCTCGATCCCCGGCACGTGGCACATGGTCGGAATGCGGATGCCGAGCCACTGGGCCGCTTCCAAAACGGTGGTCCCTGGCGCCACGCTGATCCGCCGGCCGTCGATCGTCAAGTTCACCATGGCGCGCCTATAAGACCTCGATCGCGTCGTCCTGGCAGGCCTGGCGGCACAGGTCGCAACGCGTGCAGATCCGGTCGTCCACTTCGTGCTTCTCGTACGGGCGATAGGCGATGGCGCCGACCGGGCAGGCTTGCGCGCAAAGCGTGCAGCCGATGCAGTTGTCCGTCACACGGTAGCGGATCAGCGCCGGGCAGCGTCCGGCCGGGCAGCGCCGCTCGTGAAGATGCGCTTCGTATTCTTCGCGGAAGTATTTGAGCGTGGTCACCACCGGATTCGGCGCCGTCTGGCCGAGCCCGCACAGGCTGGCGCGGCCGACATAATCGGCGAGTATTTCGAGCTTCTCCAGATCGTCCTTCCGGCCTTTGCCTTCGCACAGGCGCTCCAGAATTTCGAGCATGCGTTTGGTGCCGATGCGGCAGAAGGTGCACTTGCCGCACGATTCGGCCTGGGTGAATTTCAGAAAGAAGCGGGCGATATCGACCATGCAATCGCGGTCGTCGAGCACCACCAGCCCGCCGGAACCCATGATGGCGCCGGTCTGCGCCAGGGCGTCATAATCAATCGGCGTGTTGGCCAGCCGCGCAGGGATGCAGCCGCCGGACGGTCCGCCGAGTTGCACGGCCTTGAACGCCCGGCCATTGCGGATGCCGCCGCCGATATCCTCTACCACTTCGCGAATCGTGATGCCCATCGGCACTTCGATGAGGCCGCCGCGGTTGACCTTGCCGGCCAGCGCGAAGACCTTTGTCCCGCGGCTGCTCGCGGTGCCGAACGCAGCGAACGCGGCTGCGCCGTGGCGGATGATCCAGGGCATGCAGGCCAGTGTCTCGACGTTGTTGATGACCGTCGGATGACCGCGCAAGCCGCGCTCCACGGGATACGGAGGGCGCAGTCTCGGCATCCCGCGTTTTCCTTCGAGCGATTGGATCAGCGCGGTCTCCTCGCCGCAGACGAACGCGCCAGCGCCCTCGCGAACCTCGAGCCGCAGCGAGAACGCGGAGCCGAGAATGTTCTGGCCGAGCAAGCCGCGCTCCTCGGCTTGGCGGATGGCCGCGCGCGTGTGGCGCACGGCCTGCGGGTACTCGGCGCGAATGTACAGGTAGCCTTCGGCGGCGCCTATGGCGTATGCGGCGATGGCCAGCCCCTCGAGTACACGATGCGGGTCGGATTCGAGCACCAGGCGGTCCATGAATGCGCCGGGATCGCCCTCATCGCCGTTGCAGATGACGTATTTGACCGGGTCCGCCTGGGCACGCCCGAGCTCCCATTTGCGCCCGGTCGGAAAACCGGCGCCGCCGCGGCCGCGCAGGCCGGAATCGGTGATGGCGGCGATGACGTCGTGCGGGGAGAGGACTTCCGCGATAGTTGCATCGAGGCACATGGCGAGAGCGCGGTAGCCGTCGCGGGCGAGGTAGTCATCGATGTTCAGCGGGTCGATGCTTCCGCAGTTCTCCAGCACGATCCGCTGCTGCTTCGTCGGGTCGCCGTCTTGTGGGGCAGGCGGACCCAGAGGGTACCCCGCCTGCCAACCTCTCAGTTCGTCCACCTTCCATCGCAAGCGGGTCGCTATGCGGCTGGGGCGGATATGCCTGCGTGCGATCTGCTGCGCGGTCTTCGCGGTCACGTTGCCATAGAGCGCAACTGCGCCTTCGGCCGAAAGCACTTCCACCAGCGGCTCGCGATGGCACATCCCGTTACAGCCAACCGTTTTGACGATGCCGTTCGCGCCCGCTTCCCTCGCCGCCCGTTCGAGCGCATCGCGCACCGGTTCGGCGCCACTGGCCACGCCGCAGGAACCGAGGCCAACGCGGATCTCGACTGCGCCGCGCTTCATGCCGTCAGCTCTTTCCGTCGGGCGATCAACGCGTCGCACGCAGTGGCGGGAGTCAGCTTGCCGGCGGTGTGGCCATCCACCATCAGCACCGGCGCCAGGCTGCAACAGCCCAGGCAGGCTACTTCGTCGAGCGTGAACTGGCGCGCGGCGTCGGTATCTTCGCCATCGGGGATCGCCAGATAACGGCGCAGCTCTTCGGTAATCTGCCGCGCCCCGGAAACGTGGCAGGCCGTCCCATGGCAGACGCGGACGATGTGCTCGCCCACCGGGGAGCGGCGGAACCGGGCATAGAACGACGATGTGCCCGCGACCTCCGCCGGCGTGATGTCGGTCAGCTCGCAGAGGCGGCGCAGAGCTTCATCCGGCAGGTATCGATAGTGAGCCTGAATAGCTTGCAGCAGCGGAATGGCGGCCTCTCTGCCGCGGCCGAGCTCGGACACCATCCGGTCGACGAAGGTCAGATCCAACTCGGGCGCAGCCAAAGTGGGGCGGACGGGGTGCCCTCTGGGCCCGTCGGCGCTATCACGGTATTTATCATCGAGACCAGGCGCCGCGGGCTCCTCTTGCTTCACCACCTGCTTGGCAAACATGAGGAACGCGGCTGCCGCCGCAATGAGTGCCCACGCGACGGCGTTGTCCCGGCTCTTCCGCGCGCGCCGCACGACCGTGACTCTTTTCTGTTCGGCGGCTAGTTTGGGTGCGAATGCTGCATCGGCTTTGGTTTGTTGCTGGAGATCCTTGATGAGTTTGTCGTCGCCCGGCCCCCGCCGGCTCGCCACCACGTAATCGGTGAGCAGAATCGCCACGCATATCCCAACCAGCGCGCCGGCGATCCAGCTCGCGGTTCGCGCCAACGATCGCTGCCTGTCGCCGGTCATGATGGCGCGGCTCCGGACAACTGGACTAACCCCGCCTTGGCGTGCGCCAGTTCCCGATCGTTGGGGCAGGAAGAATAGCAGCGGGCGCAGTAAAGGCAATTCCGGCCAACGGCGCGCATTTGCTCGATGGCGCCGTACGGGCAGGCCTCGGCACAGAGGCCGCAATCCAGTTCACGGTTCGGCGTGATCGTCACGCCGCGGCGGGCCAACCGCGCGCACCACGCCAGCAGTCCGCCGTACGGGCACAGGTAGCGGCAATAGGGCCGTCCCACGAACATGCCCACCACCAGAAACGCCCCGCCCAGCAGCAGCATGTGCGGCGTGCCGGTGCGGCGGAAGAAGCCGACAAACGGGTCGAAGCGGCAGATCAGAAAATCGCGGCCCAGCGCCGGCTTCACGGCGAACAGAATCACCGTCACCAAGTACACATACTTCAACAGGCCCAGGGCCCGGTCGAGCCGGCGCGGCACCTGGACTGGCTTCAATAAGACCAGTTCCTGAATCGCGCCCAGCGCGCAAACGCCTCCGCAAAAAGCGCGGCCGAAAAACAGGGCCACCACCAGCGGCAAAACGAAGGTCGCCGTCACCACCATGGGGATGGAATACCTGGGATCGACGATGGCCACCACCACGTTCTGTAGCGAGCCGATGGGGCAGATGCAGCCCTCGCGATAGAAGCCGAAATACCCGAGGCAGCCGATGGCGATCGCCACCAGCCATCTCCGGCTGCGCCGCTTGAGCACGAGCCAAACCGAGATCCCCATCATGGCGGCCAACGCCGCCACATCCAGCACCTGTAGCCAGTAATCGCGCGGGAGCGGCTTCTGCACCGCAGGCGTTTGGTAGCCGCCGCCAATGGTTTCGGCTTGCGGAGCCGTTTCCACGGGACGCTGGTACTCGATGGCCTGGGCTGGCGCGCCGCGAGCGGCGAATAGCGCTTGGACGAACAGCGCAAGAGCCCACAGCAGGCGCCTGATCCGCGGCGCGCTCATGCCGGGTCTCCGGCCGTGTGATGTCGTACCTTATGAGAGAAACCGCTCCCTCTGGTCGCGGCTCCGATAAAACCCGCAACCGAACGAGGCGGTCTCTCGATAGCGCCGAATCTTACGGTCATGGAGCTATTCCGTTCGCTTGAGCACGACCTGCTGGAGGGCCTGTTCGACCGGCAGTTGCATCAGAGCGTGCTGGGGACACGCCCGCGAGATGGAGCAGGAGTTGCAATTGACGCACTTGTCGTAGCGGACCCGCAGCGTGATCGATCCCAAGCCCAGCGGGTCCTTGCATTGCATGACGCACTTTCCGCAGCCGTCGCACTTTTCTTCGTCGATGAGGTACTCGTAGAAGTTGTTGGCCGGGTCTTCGGGATCCACCTTGCCGATCGGCTTGCGAGCGATCGCGTCGCGCGGACAAAGCTTCTCGCTGGGCTGCCCCTGTTCGTTCACCGCGCTGGTGATGTTGAAATACGCCGGGCAGATGTTGCAGCGGCCGCACTTGGAATACTCATTGACCGCGCGCACCGCCGAAAGCGCCACCACGCACTCGGTGGTACAGAGATTGCACGCTTCCACGCCGACTTCGCCCAGCCGGCTGTTGATGCAGCGCGCCGCATTCACCTGCCACACCACCTGCCCGTTGGCCTTCTTGACCAGGAAGCCAGCGCCGCCGGCCAGCGTGGCCAGCACGGTTCCGCGGGCCACCTTGGCGAACAGATCCCGTCTTGTCAGGTCTTCGCTCATACATTCACCGGCTCGAAAACAAAGATCGCGAGCTTCACCGTATCGGCGACATAGACGCGCCCGCGCGCATCCACCGCGATGCTCATGTTCTTGCAGTTGGCGTCGAACAGGTCAGTGGCGATTACCGCCAGCAGCTTGCCGCTGAAATCGTAGGCCTTGACGCGCGGCCCGGCCTTTTCCGTGGTGAAGATGCCGTTGCGGACGGCCAGGTTGGTCGGATTGCAGCAACCGGTGAAGGCCGCCGGATCGACGCCGTCGAAGCGGCCTATGTGGCCGAGCAACTCGCCCGCGGGCGTGTACCGCTCCACGCGATGCTTGCCCGGGTTGGCTGCGTAGATTGTGTCTTGCTCCCCCACGGCGAAATCCACCACGCCGTTCGGGATGAGCAGGCCGTTCACTTGGTTGTCTTTGCCGATGTTGTTGAGGAATTTGCGATGGCGGTCGAAGCGCCGGATGGCGCGGTACGCCACATCCGCGGCCAGCACGCTGTTCTTGGTGAAGCCGATGGCCGTCACCGGGCCGAACAGCTTCTGGTCCCGCCAGGTGTCGATGAGTTTTCCGGCGCCGTCGAAAATCTCGATCTGTCCGACTTCGCCGGCGCATACAGAGCCGTCGCTGTCCACTGCGACAGAGTGCACCGGTTGCGCGGTCGGCCATCGCGTCTTCAGCCGGCCGGCGGCATCGAAGACCTTGATTTCGGAATCGCCGGCGGCATAGAGTTGCCCGCGCGAGTCAACCGCGAGGCCGCGCAGCGTAGCCGTGAATCTGTCGGGAGCGGCGCCCTTGCCGCCTATCGCCTGAACGTGCCGGTATTGCATGGCCCGATTACCTCTCCCATCAACCTTTTACGTCAAGACATATCATCTGGTTCAAGTCTCGCAGCACGAGCTTGCCGTCCGACAATGCCATCGGCCCCCAGACTTCCTCTCCCGCGAGAACCGGGGCGATGGCGAGTTCGTTGTATCCGGCCGTGGTCGCCTCGAGCAAACGCAGCTTGCCCGTGTCGCCATCCATGAGGAAGAACATGCCGTCAGCCAGCAGAAAGCTGCCCAAGCCGAACGAGGCCTTGCCCTCGCTGGTCCAGACTTCCTTGCCGTCGAAGCTCAGGCAAGTGAACAGGCCGCGCTTCTTTTTGCCGACGGCGAACAGGTGGCCCTTATACACGATTGGCGTATGCACTTCGGAGTTCCACTCGTTGTGCTGCATGTCGAACACGCTTTCGGCCTTGAATGCGTCTCCCGTGCGCCGCACGCGAACCATCACGCAGCCTGCGTCGTAGCTGGCGGTCATGAAGACTAACTCGTCACTCACGGCGACCGGCGACGGCGCCACGGCCACGTTGAACTTGCGCGGGAACGCCCACAGCAGCTTGCCATCCCTGGCGGCAACGCCGAGCGGCCCGCTCAGCGTTCCGTAGAGATACTGCTTGACTCCGCCCAGCACGGCCGGCATCACGGAGGCGTGCGACATCATCAGTTGCCCCGGATTGGGCGTGCGCCAGATCTCCTTGCCGGTAGCCTTTTCGAGCGCGACCATGAGGGCCGCTCCGCCGGTCGCGATAGTCACCCGGTCTTCTTCTTCGAGCGGGTTCTGGCCGTTGTACCACGAGGGGATGGTGGCCTTGTATTCCTCCACCAGGCTCTTGCGCCAGATCTGTTTGCCGGTCTTCGCGTCCAGGCAATGCAGCACGGCTTTCGGATCGAGCGAAATCACGAATCTGCCGTCCACGGCCGGAACCGTTCGCGTGATGGCGTGGTTGGGACGGATCTCGCGAGCTTCGCGGAACTGCCAGATCTGCTTACCGTCTGCCAGAGAGCGGCAGTTGATGATCCACTCCGACTTTTTCACGTCGTAATCGTGGTGGTAGACGCGGCCCCGGACGATCGCCGCGCCGGCATACCCCTGTTCCACCGGGACCGACCAAAGACGTTTCGGCCCTGCCGCCGGCCATTTGCGCAACAGCCCTGTTTCCTTGGAGATATTGTTCCGGTCCGCCCCGCGGAACTGCGGCCAATCGGTCCCTTGCGCCGCCGGCAGGAGAGCGGAAAGCCCTAATGAGCCGGCGCCGATCATCCAGCTACGCCGCGTGAGCATCTAACTAACATTCTACAGCATTTCGGGCCGTTTTGTCGAAAATAACAACAGTTTGTGCAGACAAAGCGCGCGTTGCGGAATGTGCCGCAATTCGTTAACCTCTCGACATGACCAGACATGTCGGTCTGATTCTGCTTTTTTTCGGAATCGCGGCGCCGGCAGCCGATTGGCCACAGTGGCGCGGTGTTCATCGCGATGGAAAGTCGGCTGAGACGGGCTTGCTGGAGTCGTGGCCAAGAAGCGGGCCGCGCCTGCTCTGGAAGGTGCAGGATTTGGGGGATGGCTATTCCGGGCCTGCCATTGCGGGCGACCGTCTCTACGTTCAGGGTCAGCAGGGTGGGCAGCAGTTCGTGATGGCATATGACGTTCATAGCGGCCGGCCGCTTTGGAAGACGGCGGCCGGCAGAGCTTTCAATGGGGATCGCGGACATGGTCCCCGGAGTACACCCACGGTCGATGGCGCCCGGCTGTACGCCCTGTCCGCCGACGGCACGCTGGCGTGCCTGGAAGCCGCCAGCGGCAGACGCATCTGGGAGCTGAACCTGATCGAACAGTTCGCCGGCCGGCCGCCGAACTGGGGGTACAGCGAATCGCCGCTGGTGGATGGCGACCGCGTCGTCGTCACACCCGGTGGCCCCGCGGCGGCTGTGGTGGCCCTCAACAAGAACACCGGTAATCTCCTCTGGAAGTCGCAGAACGATCGGGCCGGCTACTCCTCGGCGATTGCGCTCGATATCGGCGGCACCCACGCGCTGGCCCTGCTCACCGCGGAGGCTGCTATTGGCCTGGACTCGAAGGATGGCGCGCTGCTCTGGCGGTACACCCGAGTGGCGAACCGCGTCGCGAACATCGCCACCCCAATCGCCAACGATGGATACGTGTTCTTTTCCACCGATTACGGAACGGGTTGCGTGTTGCTCAAGCCTACCCCGGACGGGAAGACTGCCGAGGTCTATTTCAACCGGGACATGCGCAACCATTACACAACCTCCGTGCTGGTGGGCGATTATCTTTACGGGTTCTCGAGTGAGATTCTCACCGCCATGGAATTCAAAACGGGGAAGGTTGCGTGGCGGGACCGCAGCGTCGGTAAAGGCAATTGCATCTATGCTGGCCAGCGCCTGTATTGCATGGGTGAGGATGGCGCGATCGGGCTGATCGACCCCACGCCCGCAGCCTACAAGGAAGTCTCGCGGTTCGAGATCCCGCGCGGCGCCTTCAACACATGGACCCCGCCGGCCGTCGCCAACGGCCAACTCTATCTGCGGGAGCAGAACAATCTTTACTGCTACGACATCAAGCGGTGAGCAGAATGCACAGATCCGTATTACTGATTTTCGCGGCATCCGTTGGCTTGTGTGCCGGGGATGTGAACGAGGACTTGCTCGAAGCCGCGCGCACGGGCGACCTGTCCGCCGTCCAGGCACTGATCGGGAAGGGCGCGGCGCTGGAGACGAAGACGGCGTACGGCCAAACGCCGCTGTACCTGGCGGCCATGAACGGCCGCGAAGAAGTGGTCCGTTTTCTCCTGGATAAGGGCGCCAATCCGGACGTTCACGACAGTTTCTACCATGCGTCGATGCTCGATTTCGTCCTCATGCGCAAGCACTATGGCGTGGCGAAAATGCTGATCCGCAAGGGAACCGCGAATCCCGACCGGATTCTGGCAACGGTGGCCGAGGCCGGCAACGCCGATCTGGTGGAAGCCCTTCTGGAGGCGGGCAAGCCGAGCCAGCCGGCATTGGACAAGACCTATGAGGCGGCGCTCAGCGAGAAGCAGACGGACGTTGCCGCGCTATTGAAAAAGGCGGGCGCGCACGAACCCGCGCCGGCGTTCGTGGTGGATGCGAAGACGCTCGAGGTATATGCGGGCACCTACAAATCGGACCAGATTCCGCTCGATATCAAGGCATCCACCAAAGAAGGCAGGCTTTACTTTCAGGCCACGGGCCAACCCGAGTTTGCGCTCAAGCCCAAGAGCGCAACCCAGTTTGAATTCGCGCCGGCCCAAGTGGAAGTGGAATTCGATTCCCCTTCGAGCTTCACGTTGAAGCAGGGCGGCGGCAGCTACCATTTTAAGAAGGCGGTGGCCCAATGAGCCGGCAGGTACGCGCTTCCTGGCGCTCGGTCGCTCTCGGCGCAATGGCTGTGGCCAGCCTTGCCACGGCGGCGGATTGGCCGCAATTCCGCGGGCCATCGGCTTCCGGCGTCGGCTCGGGCGCCAAGCCACCCATCCGGTGGGACGCGACGAAAGGAACCAATGTCGTCTGGAAGGCGGAGATCCCGGGCCTGTCCGATTCGTCGCCGATAGTCTGGGGCGACCGGGTGTACGTTACCACGGCGATCTCGAGCGACCCCACGCAGAAGTTCCGTACCGGCCTCTACGGCGACACCGATTCGGTGAACGACCTAACGCCGCACCAGTGGAAGGTGATGGCGCTGGACAAGCTCACCGGGAAGCTGCTATGGCAACAGACCGCGCACGACGGTGTGCCCAAGACCAAGCGCCATCCAAAATCGTCGCAGGCCTCGCCGTCTCCGGCGACCAATGGCAGCGTGGTGGTCGCCTATTTCGGTTCCGAAGGGCTGTACGCCTATTCGTCCGACGGGAAGCTGCTCTGGCAGAAAGACCTGGGCATTCAGAGTGTGGGATGGTTCTTCGACCCCGATTCGGAATGGGGAGCGGCCAGCTCGCCGGTGCTCTACAAGAATTCCGTAATCGTGCTGTGCGACCGCCAGAAAGACTCGTTCATCGCCGCTTTCGATTTGAAGGACGGTAAGGAACTCTGGCGCACGGCGCGCGCGGAAGTTTCCACTTGGGGCACGCCAACCGTCGTCGCAGGCAAGGACCGCTCGGAAGTGGTTACCAACGGTTCCAAGGCGATTCGCGGCTACGACGCGGATACCGGTAAAGAGCTTTGGACGCTGGGTCCCAATTCCGAGATCGCTTGCACCACCCCCGTCGCGGGCCAGGGCCTGATCTTCGTGACCGCGGGCTATCCGCCAGTCCAACCGATCTATGCGATCCGGATCGGATCCACGGGCAACCTCACGCTCGCGCCCGGTAAGGATTCGAGCGACGCGATCGCATGGAGCAAGCCGCGCGGCGGCGTGTATCTGCCTTCGCCGATTGTGTACGGCGATCAGCTTTACACGTTAGGCAACAACGGCATTTTGACGGCCTACGATGCCAAGACCGGAAACCGCGTGTACCAGCAACGGATCGAAGGAGACTCGTTTGTCGCGTCACCCGTCGCGGCGGCGGGGAACCTGTACCTGGCGAGCGAGGATGGGGATGTCTTCGTCGTGAAGGCGGGACCGCAGTACGAATTGATCGCCAAGAATCCGATTGGCGAGCCTATTCTGGCCACCCCGGCATGGGCGGACGATCTGCTGATCGTACGCGGGGCCAGCCATCTGTTCGCCATCGCGAACAAGGAAGGCAGCAAGTGAAGCGCGCCGTTCTCTTGTGTCTCGCGGTTTCCGGCTGCCTGTTGCTCGGGTCCGATTCGGGCGGCGATTGGCCGATGTGGGGTGGCACAGCCGACCGCAACATGGCGTCTTCCATGCAGGGCGTCCCGGCTTCCTGGGACATCCAAACCAAAAAGAACGTGAAGTGGGTGGCGAAACTCGGATCGCAAACCTATGGCAATCCGGTGGTGGCGGGCGGGCAAGTGTACGTCGGCACCAACAATTCGCTGGCGCGCAACCCCCAGGAAGGCGGCGACCGCGGCGTACTGATGTGCTTCCGCGAATCCGATGGCCGTTTTCTATGGCAGCACACGACCCCGAAGCTCGCGGAATCGAGCAAGGACTGGCCCGAAACCGGAGTCTGCTCGGCGCCGCTGGTGGAAGGCGACCGACTGTACTACGTGACCAACCGCTACGAATTGGTGTGCCTGGATGTGCACGGCGATGGCAAAGGGAACGCCAAGGCGATCTGGAAGTTCGACATGATCCAGGCTCTCGGCGTGTCGCCGCACTTTAAGGCGGCTTCCTCACCTGTGTCCTACGAGGGTTTGGTTTTCGTCTGCACATCCAACGGCCGCAGCGAGCATGGCGAGCGCGTACCCGCGCCGAAAGCGCCATCCATGATCGCGGTCGATCAGAAGAGCGGCAAACTGGTCTGGCAGGTGAACGACCCGGGCGATCGAATCCTGGACGGCCAGTGGACCTCTCCCGCGGTGGGGAACATCGGCGGCGTGGTGCAGGTTGTGATGGGCGAAGGCGATGGCTGGGTGCGCGGTTATGAAGCGCTGACCGGCAAGAAGCTGTGGGAGTTCGACACCAACTCCGAGGATTCGGTGTGGCCGAAGACGCGCAACGAGATCGTCTCCACGCCCGTGATCTGGCGGAACAAGGTGTTTATCGCCAACGGCCAGGACCCCGCGGCCGGCCAGGGCCCCGGCCATCTCTATGCCATCGACGCCACCAAGCGCGGCGACATCACCGCCAGCGGCCGAATCTGGCAATACGATAAGATCAAGCGCTCGATTTCGACTGGCGCCATCGCCAACGGGCTGCTGTTCTACGCCGATTTCACCGGCTATCTCCACTGCCTGGACGTGAACACTGGCCACCCGTACTGGACGCACGACATGCTCTCCACCGTGTGGGGCTCGCCCATGGCGATCGATGGAAAAGTGTACCTGGGAGACGAAGACGGCGATGTGCTGGTGATGGAAGCGGGCAAACAGGAGAAGCTGATCGCCACCATGAGCATGGGAAGCACCGTCTACTCCACCCCGGTTCCCGTCAATGGAACCCTGTTTGTGACCAACCGGGACCAGCTTTTTGCAATTGCCCGGAAGCCGTGAGCACCGTTTCATGAATGGCAAGCTAAAGCATGCCCTACCATCGCCCTTGGTAGGGCATGCTTTAGCTTGCCCGTTGATCCTGTTCCTCTTTGCGGGCCTGCTGAGTGCGGCGGACGATTGGCCGCAGTTCCGCGGCAACGCGCAACTGACCGGCGTCGCCACCGGTTCCGTTCCGGCGAGTTTGAAGCTGCTCTGGAGCTATGACGCCGGTGACTCGATCGAATCTTCCGCCGCGATTTCGGGCGGCACGATATACGTCGGGTCGCAATCGAAGGACCTGCTGGCCGTCGACCTGCAAACCGGGAAGCTGCGCTGGAAATACCGCGCTACCGATTCCATCGGCGAATCCTCCCCGGCCACGTACGAAGGAATCGTCTATGTGGGCGACCTCGGCGGCGTCCTGCACGCGGTGAATGCGGCCAATGGCAAGGCCCTGTGGACATTCAAGACCGAGGCCGAAATCCGCTCGTCGCCGGTGATCGCCGGAGGCCGGCTGCTGATCGGTTCCTACGACGGCAATCTATACTGTCTCGCTCGGCGGGATGGCAAGCTCGTCTGGAAGTTCACTACCGGCAGCTACGTGCATGGGACGCCGGCGATTGAGGGCGGCGTCGCATATGTCTCCGGCTGCGATGAGATCTTTCACGGAATCCGCCTGGCGGACGGCCGGGAAGTGGTCAGCTTTCCCGCCGGCGGCCCGGCCGGTGCTTCTCCGGCGATGCTCGGCGATTGGGCGTATTTCGGCAATTTCAATAATGAAGTGGTCGGCGCCAGCATCAGCCGCAAGCGCATTCTCTGGCGCTACCAGCGCCAGGCCGCCCAGTTCCCGTTCTATTCCTCGGCGGCCGTGGCCGGCGATCGTATCGTTGTTGGCGGCCGGGACAAGCTGGTGCATTGCCTGAACGCAAACACCGGCAAGGAAATCTGGACATTCGCAACCAAGGCTCGCGTCGATTCCTCTCCCGCCATCGCCGACCGCCGCGTGTACATCGGCTCCAACGACGGCCACTTCTACGTGCTGGATCTGGCCGCCGGAAAGAAGCTCTGGGATTTCGAGGCCGGCGCGCCGCTTTCGGCATCTCCGGCGATAGCCGCAGGCCGCGTAGTAATAGGCTCGCAGGACGGGCGGCTATACTGCTTCGGGCAATAAGGCTATTCGACTACTGGGACAAGCCCGGACCCGATGATGCGCTGATCCGAGGTCACCAGCCGCAGCCGATGGACGCGAGCCGTAGCGGCAATGGCTCGGTCGGCGGGATCCCGCAAAGCACTCAGCGAGGCGACATCCAGGGCCACTTCGTAAGTCAACGGAAGGATGCGAAAGGCCGGGTTGGAATTCAAGTCCCGGAAGAATTCATCCAGGCTGATCTTCAGCGCCGGCTTTTCTCCGCTGGCGAGAACGGCGATTTCCAAGAGGCTGACGGCGCTGAGGGCCACTGGCTCGCCGCGCCGGACGGCCGATTCCAGCGCTCGCAGTTGCGAGCGGGAGAGCTTTCTCGATTCGACCAGCCATCGAATCAGGACGTGCGTGTCCAGCAGTAAACGCGGTAGCAGACGGCGGCTCCTATTCCGGCCCGGCAACTTCCCAGAGGGCCGAAGTATCCCCGTTCACGATGTCGCCCAGGATTTGGCCCTTGCCTGCCCAACTGTTGCGAGGCGACTTCCGTACCGATTGCTTTACCGGGCCGAGCACCGCCACTGGGCGTCCCCGCCTGGTGATGGTGATGGCCTCCCCAAACTGTTCGATATCGCCGAGGCAGGCGAGGCACTTGGCCTTGAACTCAGACGCACTCAATACGCGCTGTCGCATGATTCTCATGATAACAGACAATATGGTCATCTGACCAACTGGCCCAGTGCGCCAGCGCCGGGCCGGGCATGCCCGGCCCTTACGAGTCCGTTGTAGGGGCGAGGCATGCCTCGCCCGCGGACGGCGCGATAAAACGGTAATTGCGAAATGGAAAACTTAGCGGTGCTACTCCGACCTCAGCGCGTCCAGTAGCGGAGAGCGCAGGGCCGCTGCAGTGACGATGGCGGACGACGCGATTCCAGTGAATGCCACCAGGAGCAGCAGGACTCCCAACGAGACGATCGGCACATGGCCGCCGCGCGCGGCAACCGCTGGCGCCGCGGCGAGCGCGGCACAGACGGCGCCGGTCGCCAATCCCATCAACAGTAGGAAGGCGCTCTCCGCCAGCACGATCAGGAACAGATGCCGCCGCCGGTACCCGACCGCGCGCAGCAGCGCCAGCTCTCTTCTCCGCTCGAGCACGTTCCGCATCAGCAGCGCCGCTAACCCCACGGTGCCCAGCACCAGCCCCAGTCCGCCCAGCGCGCGGAACGTCGAAAGATACGTGTTCTCCACTCTGTGAAAACTCTCGAGCAGCGCGGCGGTGGGCTGCACGTCGAATCCATAATCGGAAAGGGCAGCCGTCAGCGTGCGAGCGACCACGTCCGCCTTCCCGGGCGGAGTATTCAGCAGGAAGAACCGGTAACCCTGCGAGTCCGGAAACAGCCGCAGGAAGTTCTCTTCCGAAATGATCAGTTCGCCTTGAAACACGCTGTCCTGGAGCGCGGCCACGATCCGGTAGCGCACGCCGGCCAGTTCGAACTGCTCGCCCAGCTTGCGATGCAGCGAGTATTCCAGCGAATTGGCGTCGGCGATGGCCGGAATGGCGCCGTCCGCCAGCTTCGATTCCAGCAGCAACCACGGATTCGCCGCGTGGTCCGCCGTGCCTCGGAAGGCGAAGCTGGTGTTGTGGAGAAAGGCCGGCGGGGGCGCCAGTATGCGCGGGTTGCGCGGTTGGTAGAGATTTAGACAACTGGCATCGTCCCCCGGACGCACGCGAAAAGGAATGAACCGGACGCCTTCGAGCGGCGGAAGATTCAGCGCCGCGCGTCCGGCTTCCGTGTTCGGATCGTGAATCAGCGGCAGCGCGGCGTTCGCCAACAGCGCGAACCCGCCCGTGCCAGCCGAATCGCCATCGCGCCGGAAGGCTTCGAGCGACGCGATCACAAAGGTCGCCGAGGCGATCAGGGCAATGCACAGAACGCTGCGGCCGGGGCGGTATTGAACGCTGCGCAGGCCCAGAGCGAACAACCCGCCAATGGCTCGAAACCCGCGCGCGTGGAACCACGCCGACTGGAACAGCAGGACGCCGGTAAGTAGCAGCGTGCCAGCGCCGAAGAAACCGGCGGCCTGGTCCAATTTGCCGTAGAGCGCGGCGACTACCAGCGCCGCGGCGAGAACGGCCGCGACCGTCCCGGCAATCCATTGCCATCGCGCCGGCGCGCTCTTCCGTTCCCCCGCAAGCAAACCACGCGGCGTAACCGGCTGCAGACCGCGCAGCGTCCAGACCACCGAGCCGAGGCCGGTGATCATTCCGGCAGCGGCGCCAATCGCCAGCGACGGAACCGAGGCGTGCAGAGAGAGCAACCGCGTTTCCACCGCGCCGATCCACCACGAGCGCAGGCCCAGCAGGATGAGCGCGCCGTATGCGAGCGCCGCGCCCACGCCTATCGCGGCGCCGGCCACCGCGAGCACGGCACCTTCCAGCAGAAACATGCCGCGGATCTTGGCTGCCGAAAACCCGAGCGCACGCAGCACACCGATTTCGCGCGTACGCTGTTCGATGCCAAGCCTGAAAAACAATCCCGTCAGCAGCAGTGCCGAGACCATCAGGAAGAAGCTGAAGTAAATGAAGTACTCGCCAAAGTCTGTCGCGCCCTGCGCCGCCTCCAGGCTTTGGGCCCTCACGGGGATCGCGGTCAGACCGGCTTGTGCCGGGTCGAGCGCGGTGCGCAGCGCCTCGCCATAGGCCGCGGACGGCGGGAAGATGCGGATCGAAGTCAGGCTGCCGAAGCGCGTCCCCCAAAGCGCGCGCCCCCGCGCAAGGCGCACGAAAGCTTTCGGCGTGGTGCGGTAGCGATCCCAGTACTGCTCGTCGGCGGGCCGTATGCGGGACATGTCGAGCGGGAACGGTGGATCCCAATCGCGGAGGCTTCTGGATTCGGCGATGCCGGGATAGTCGGGAGCGAAGTTCGCGTCGTCCGCGTCGCCGGCCAACGGGACGCTTCGCTCCACGCGGAATTGCGCCGTCTCCGTGTGCAGGCGCGCGTCGGAACGCCAGACGTAATATTCGAGCGTCGCCCGGTCGCCCACTTTCGCCGCCAGCTCGCGGGCCGCCCAATCGTTCAGGGTGATTCCATCGTCGCCGCCGGGAGCGAGCCGCGAGTCGAGCGCCGTCACCACCGAATAGGGAATCTCGCGTTTCCCGACGCGGATGGAATTGGCCAGATAGGTCAAAACCGGTTGGGTGCCGAGCCCGCGCGATCGGGCGGCGGAGGATGCCGCAGCGGCTACAATGTCGCTGATCGCAGCGCTCGAGCTTTCGAGCGAAAGGCAGCCGGGTTTTTCGAGCGCGCGCAGCCGCAGGCCCACGTCGGCCAAACTGTAGCGCTCTTTCAGACGCTGCTCCAGTGTTGCCACGCTCGATGCTCGACCCACCAATATCGTGTTGACCTTTCCCGGTTGATTCAGATCGCGTTGCAGGCGCTCGAGTGGCACGTACACCGCGCGGACATCGCCTTGTTGCGGCCGCAGCGAGAACTCCCGAAAACGGTCACCGGCCTGCCCGACGGTCAATCGGATGGCGATGCCTGCATCGTCCTTGCGGCCATTGAGCGATTCGAGTGGAATCGCCGAAGGCTTCGCAATGCGCAGCAGGATTTCGTCTCCCGCCTTGGCCGCCAGCTCTCGCGCCAGTGCCGCGGAGAGCCGAACCTCACGGCCGCGCGGCGCCTCGTCGGGCTGGCCTTGAAATCTCCCGAAGCGCTCGTCCACGCCGTATACCTGCACGCCGGCCGCACGCATGCCGCTCGCTGCGTGCTCCACAACTCCGTCCATGACGATGATTGGCGCGGCGGGCTGGAACGCCGCGGCGAGTTCCTCGCGGAAGAAGCCGGCGCGGGTGACGATGGAATCGGCATTGCCGAGCCGCTCCAGCACCAGGTCGCGCAAGGAAGCGCGTACCGATTCGCCCACCAGGACGGCGCCGCCGAGCACGCCCGTGGCCGTGGCCACCCCCAGCAGCACCGCCGCGTTCGTCCGCCAATACCACGCGAGATTACGCGCCAGCAGGGTGTAGGTTCGCATGACGCAGTTCGTATCGCTTCGGAAATCGCGCGGCCAGCGCCGGGTTGTGAGTCACCACGATCAGGATGGTCTGCTGCCGCCCGGGCAGTTCCAGCAGAAGGGACGCCACCATTTCCGCCGAAGCCTCATCGAGGTTGCCGGTCGGCTCGTCCGAGAGCAGCAGCCCCGGCTGCCGGATGAGCGCTCGCGCCAGCGCCACGCGCTGCTTCTCGCCACCCGAGAGCTCTGCCGGGCGGTGGTCCAGCCGGTCTTCCAACCCCACTTGTCGAAGCAGTTCGCGCGCGCGCGCCGGATAATCGGCGCGATCGGTCGCAACCAGCGTCGGCACCAGTACATTTTCCAGAACCGAGCACTGCGGCAGCAGGCAGTGGTCCTGGAAAACAAAGCCGATGGACCGATTGCGAAATGCCGCCAGCTCCTTATCCGAAGCTTCGTAAGGGTTGACGCCGTACAGCGTGACCTTGCCGCTGCTCGGCGGTTCCAACCCTCCGGCGATGTACAACAACGTGCTCTTGCCCGAGCCCGATGGACCCATGATGGCCGCCGCCTCGCCTCGGTTCAAGGAGAGTGACACGTCCGAGAGCACCGTCAGCGGCCCGCGCGGCGTCGGATATTGTTTGCCGACGTTCGAGACTTCAAGCATGGGCCCGTGCCGTGGCGATGGCCTGGTATGCTTCGAGCGCCCGCGCAGCCATTTGCGCGGCGCTGAAATGTTCGCGGACGCCCTGCGCGCCCCGGCGTCCCAATTCCGCCGCCAACGCGGGGTCTCTCCATAAACCGTAGATGCCATCCGCCAGGCTTGCCACACTGTCCGCCTTCACCAGGACCCCGCCCCCCGTTTTCTCCAGGATCTCGGGAAATGCGCCCGCGCGCGGCTGCACCACGGGCACGCCGCTGGCCATCGCCTCCAGGATAGAGATTCCTTTCGGTTCGCCGTAAGTGGCGGGGACGCTCAGGACATTGAGGCTGCGCAGAAACCCGACCTTCCGCGCCCGGTCCAGCTCGCCACTGTGATGGAATTCGTGCGCCAGGCCCGCTGCCTTCATTTGCCGTTCGATGCCGCGCAGGTAGCCTCGATGCTCCGGCGCCAGGTAACCGGCCACCTCCAGTGCCGAGCCATCGAAATCGCTCTCGCGCCGCAGCCGCACGTAGCTCTCGGCCAGCATGTGGAGCCCCTTCTCCGGCGCAATCCGCGCCAGGAAACCGACTCGGAAAGGCGCGCCGGGAACACGCGCTGGCGGACCGTACCTTTCCGCATCGATTCCGAGCGGCACCACGCGTATCATGCGGTCGGGAATTCCCAGTTGCCGCCGCCAGAAGTCCGCGCAAAACTCGCTGACCGCCACGAAGCCATCCACATCCGCGATCTTGGCGCGGATGATCTCCAGCGCCTGCGTTCGATACGGCTCGCCTAACTGGCTGAGGAAGAGATCTTCGCCCTGCAACGTGCAGCACACCGGCCGCTGCAACGCTGCGCGGATCGGCCCCGCCAACCCGATCAGCAGAGAATTGGGCAGGGTCACGATATCGGGCGGTTCCTCACCCCGCAGCCAGGCGGTCAACTGATGAATCTCCTTGAGCTGATAACCTTCCTCCCCGCGCAGCATGGAAACCGTCATCGCGCCCAGCCTATGCGGGTCGACCCGGATCGAGGTTCGCGATGCCAACCGCAACATCCAGGGCGCATCCCATAGCCGGTCCAGCAGTCTGTGCCGCTTCCGGAAGAAAGCCGCCTCCTGGTCCAGGCAAACGCTGATCCCGTTCAGGAAAACCTTCGGCTCGCTGACGTTCGCCTCATCCGTGCGCGTGGGCGTGTAGAGTGGGAGCAGAGTGATCTTGTGGCCCTGCCGCTTGAGTTCCGCCGCGAGCGAATTGTCGCGGAGGCAACTGCCGCAGTACATTCGGGCAGCGCCGGCAGTGAGCGCGAGGATTCTCATATACCTTCCGCTGTGGGCAGCTCGCTTTCTCCTAAGTCTAGTACGAGTACGCCTCCTCCCTGGTTCGCGGCAGCGCCCGTAGGTATCGACATTTCGGATCTACACATCGTTATCGTCGCATCCGCCAACGTGCTGGCCAACACCTTGACGATCATGTTCCAATAAGCCGCGGGCGCCGCTGAGCCCTCCCTCCGCATCTGATAATGTAGATCCAATGCCTCAGGAGAATCCGTTCCAGGATCCGCTGCGCTTTGAAAGGCGCGTGCCGCCATGCGCCGTGGTGATTTTTGGCGCCAATGGCGACCTGACCAAGCGCAAGCTGCTGCCCGCGCTCTACCGTCTGGCTTACGACCGGCGCCTGGCGCCCGGATTCGCCATCGTGGGAACGTCCCGCACCCCGCTCACCGACGACCAGTTTCGCGACAAGATGAAGGACGCGGTGGCCGCGTTTTCCGAGGACACCAAGTTGGACGAGGATCTCTGGAAGACGTTCGCCGAGGGCCTCCACTACGTGGCGGGTGATATGGGCGACGCCGCACTTTACCAGCGCATCGCAGAGAAGCTTGCCCACCTGGATCAAGCCCACCAGACCGGCGGCAACGTGCTGTTTTATCTTTCCACCCAGCCCAGCCAATACG
The DNA here is from genome assembly GCA_036404395.1 of Bryobacteraceae bacterium. Lineage (GTDB taxonomy): Bacteria > Acidobacteriota > Terriglobia > Bryobacterales > Bryobacteraceae > Bog-375. Next base: position 27,260 of record DASWZP010000112.1, read on the forward strand.
CGCTGGCGGCGCAAGGCATCGGCGCGGCCGGCCTGCAACACGGCTCCGGCTGGCGCCGGCTGGTGGTGGAGAAGCCCTTCGGCCACGACCTCGCCAGCGCGCGCGAACTAAGCGATCGCCTGCACGAGGTCTTCGACGAATCGGCCATCTTCCGCATCGACCATTACCTGGGTAAGGAAACCGTGCAGAACATCCTGGCCTTTCGCTTCGGCAACGGGATTTTCGAGCCGCTCTGGAACCGCCGCTACATCAATCACGTCGAGATTACCGCCGCCGAATCGATCGGCGTCGAGGGCCGCGGCGCATATTACCAGGAAGCCGGCGCACTGGCCGACATGATCCAGAATCACCTCTTGCAGGTCATGGCAACCATCGCCATGGAGCCCTGCGCCAGCTTCCGCGCCACCAGCGTGCGCGACGAACGCTCCAAGCTCTTGCGCTCGATGAAGCCCATGACGCCCGACGAGATCCGCCAGAATTCGGTGGCCGGCCAGTACGGTCCGGCGCGGATTGGCGGCGAAGACGTTCCCGGCTTCCGCCAGGAGCCCGGCGTCAATCCGGCTTCGACCACCGATACCTACGCCGCGGTGACTCTCTCGGTGGAGAACTGGCGCTGGGCCGGCGTGCCTTTCTACGTCCGCACCGGCAAGCGCCTGCCCAAGCGCGTCACCGAAATCGCCATCCACTTCAACCAGGCCCCGCTGGCCATCTTCGATGGCGAGACGGCGGACGGCACGCCCAATCTGCTCATCGTGCGCATCCAGCCGGAAGAGGGCATCTCGCTCAAGTTCCTCTCCAAGCGCCCTGGCGCCGGCATGAAGCTGCGCCCGGTCTCGATGGATTTCAACTACGGCTCTAGCTTCGGCGAGCGCTCGCCTTCCGCTTACGAAACGCTTCTGCTCGATGCCCTGCTCGACGACGCCACTCTCTATACGCGGCAGGACATGGTGGAAGCCAGTTGGGCCGTGGTCGAGCCCATCCAGAACGTGTGGCGTGAAGAGTCCGTCGACTTCCCCAACTACGCCGCCGGAACCTGGGGACCGGATGCCGCCGACTTGATGCTGGCCCGCCGCGGCCACACGTGGAGGAAACCATAATGGCGGTAGCGCCTCCCGAGAAAATCCTCAAGGATCTCGCCGATCTCTGGGTGACCGAGGGCAAGCAGGAAGCTGGCGAAGCCGCGCATGGCGTGCTGCGCGCCTGCACCATGACTCTGATCGTCATCACCGAAGACCGCGAGGACCCGGCCAATCTGGGCGAGACCATCGCCGCCCTCATGCCGGAGCACCCCGCGCGCACTATCGTCATCCGCCTCACCGGCGCGGGCGAGCGTTCGATCGCGCAGCGCGTCTTCGCCCAGTGCTGGATGCCGTTCGGCCAGCGCCGCCAGATCTGTTGCGAGCAGGTGGAAATCACCTGTTCGGATGCCTCGCTCGGCGATGTGCCATCGGTGGTGCTGCCGCTCGAGGTGCCGGATCTTCCCGTGATTCTGTGGTGCCGCAGCCCGCGCCTGCTGGGGATGGCGGAGTTCCCCGCCCTGGCCGCCATGGCGCGGCGCGTGGTGGTGGATTCGGGCGCCTTGGCGGATGCGCCGGCCGCCTTGCGGCGCCTGGCGGACGAAGCCGCCCACGGCATGTTGCTCGGCGATCTTGCCTGGACTCGACTCACCCGCTGGCGGCAAACCCTGGCGCAAATCTTCGAAGATCCGCGCCATGCCGCCCGTCTCACCGGCCCCGCGCGCATCACCGTGTGCGACGGGGGCGCCGTCACCACGCAGGCTCTTTACATGGCTGCCTGGATGGCCGGCGCGCTCGATGCGGCCGGCATCGGCGCCACCGTGCACGTTCGCACCAAGCAGCAAGAGACCTTTGCCGAGCTCGAATGTGGCGACTTCCACGCGCGCCTGGAGCGCCATGACGACCACCTGGTGGCCACCGTCGACGGACTCTCGCAATGCACCCTTCTGCCCAAGCCCGACGATTACCTGCTGCTGCGTGAGGAGCTCGGCATCCTCCACCGCGACCCGGTGTTTTCGAGCACCCTGGCGTCCGCCGGGCGGTTCGCGTATGCTACCGATTGAATGAGCGTTTCGTATCAAACCTGCCAGAATGCGCCGGCCGCAGCCGAAGCGTGCGCCAGCCACGTCGTCGCCGTGCTCGAAGGGGCGCTTGAGAGCCAGGAGCTGGCTACACTGGCCGTCTCCGGCGGCACCAGTCCCAAGTGGATGTTCGAGCGGCTGGCGGCGTCGAATCTGCCGTGGAACCGCACCCACCTCTTCTTTGTCGATGAGCGCGTGGTGCCGCCTTCCGACCCGGCCAGCAATTTCAAGCTGGCCAATGAGCATCTCATCCTGCCCGCCCGCGTTCCCCAATCGAGCGTGCACCGCGTTGCCGGCGAGCTGGCTCCGCAAGCCGCGGCCCAGCACTACGTCGAGCAGATCCGCCGCTTCTTCGGATTGAATGAGGGCGACCTTCCGCGCTTCGACGTGGTGCATCGCGGCATGGGGCCCGACGCGCATACGGCCAGCCTGTTCCCGGGTGACCCGTTGATCGAAGACCGTCAGGGCATCGCCGCCGCTACCTTCGCCGCGCAGTTTCGCCAGTGGCGCGTCACCCTGCTGCCGGGCGTCCTGGTGGCCGCCAAGCACACGGTTTTCCTGGTCACCGGAGACGACAAGAAAGAGGCGCTGCGGTCGGTGATCCACGGCGAGTACGATCCGATGCGATATCCCGCGCAAATTGCCACGCGCCCCGGCCACGACGTGGTCTGGTTCCTCGACCAGGCCGCCGCCGCTCTGATCGAATTGTTGCAATCGTGATACTATACTCTGGAATTGCCAGCAGGCGACCACGCCGTCGTCCGGAATCGCCTCATAGCGCCGTGTGAGTGGGCTCGTCCGGCCTGATTGTCGCGGTTGACCTGTTTTGGGTCCGCGGTCCCTTAGGAAAATGATCGAATGAGCGATTCCGCCCTGGCAAATCCCGCATATCAATACAGCTAGAGGTATAAAGATGCGATTATCCACAGCAGCTTCCAAATTTCGATACGCGATTTGTATTCTGGCTCTGGCCGGGTATCCTGTCGTTGCGCAGGATACCTCGGGCAAGATTGTCGGCATCGTCTCCGATTCGAGCGGCGGCGTTGTCGCCGGCGCCACGGTAACCGTTACGAATACCGGTACGCAGATTGCCCGGCGGACCTCGACCGATAAGCAGGGCTACTACCAGGTGCTGGAGTTGCCGATCGGCCGGTACGCAGTGGCGGCCGAAGCGGCTGGATTCTCGCGCACGGTGGTGGACGCCAAGAACTCGCTCGAGATCAACCAGACGCTGCGCGTCGACATCACGCTGACGGTGGGCGCCGTCAAGGACGTCGTCACGGTGGTAGGCGGGGCGAGCGCGGTGGAAACCGAGAACTCCACCATTGGCGCCACGGTCAGCGGCATCGCGATCTCGGAATTGCCGTTGAACGGGCGCAACACGCTCGACCTGCTGGCCACGCAAACCGGCGTCACGCCGAAAGACAGCGATGCGCCCCGGCAGGCCGGATCCTATAGCATTGGCGGCGGGCGTTCCGATTCGGTGACGTATCTGCTCGATGGCGGACTGGACAACCACCTCATCAACAATGACATCGTGATCAACCCCAATCCCGATGCGGTGGCCGAATTCCGCGTGCTGCAAAGCAACTACGCGGCGGAATACGGCCGCGGCGGCGGCGGCATCGTAAGCATCGTCATCAAGAGCGGGACCAACGCCGTCCATGGCACGGCTTTCGACTATCTGCGCAATGAAGACCTGGATGCCAACACGTTCTTCAATAACGAACAGGGCGTCCCACGACAGATTCTGAAACGCAACCAATACGGTGGAACGGTGGGCGGGCCGATCTACGTGCCCCACGTGGTGGATGGCCGCAACAAGCTGTTCTTCTTCTTCGCCTATGAGGGCCAGAAGCAGAACGCCAATTCGCAAGCCGGCAAGATCACGACGTTCACGCCGCTCGAGGCGCAGGGCAACTTTTCGCAATCCGTAAACGGCGGTCCGGATCCCACGGTGGCGAGCTTCCTGGAGGCCAATCCGTATTTTCAGCCCAGCCCCACGCTGGCCGGCGACGCCATTATCGATTCCAGCCGCATCAGCCCGGTGGCTCTCAACTATTTCAAAAACGGGCTGCTGCCCACCGCGGCGGCCGGTTATGTATTTCCGCAGGCGGCGGCGCGCAACGACCATTCCGAATACCTGGGCAAGCTCGATTACAACATCGGCTCGCGCGATACGCTGAGCGCCACCTTCGGGGCGCAGGATACGCCGAACACCATTCCGTTCTCCGGCTCTTCGGGCGCCACCACGGTGAACGGTTTCCCGATTTCGACCGACACCGCTGCGTATATGGGCAACGTGGGTTACACCCACAGCTTTTCACCCTCCACCATCAACGTGGCCCGCTTCACGGCGCAGCGGAACAACACCAAGCAGAACTATCCCATCGGCACCGAACCCGGTCCTTCGCAACTGGGGATTAATATCACCCCGGACCTGGTGGACGGGCCGACCAACATCTTTCTCGAAGGCAGCGGCCTGTTCGCCGGCTACAATCCTTTCGGCCCGGCGAACATCGTGGACAACACCTTCACCTTCACCGACGACTTCTCCTGGACCCGCGCCAGACACTTGCTGAAGGCCGGCTTCCTTTTCTCCGCATATCGCGACGCGATGATTTACGGTTATTACCTGAACGGCGAATTCGACTTTTATGGTCCCTCGACGCTAGTCGGTTCCGGCAACGATCTGGCCGATTTTCTGATGGGACTGCCCGACGATTTCCAGGAATATCCCAACGCGCCCACCAACATTCGCTCGCATTCCTTCGCCGGCTATGTGCAGGATGCCTGGAAAGTCACCTCACGGCTCACCCTGAACTACGGCTTGCGGTACGAATACAATCAGCCCAAGTACGACACGCAGGGCCGCTCGTTCTCCTTCATTCCGGGCGTGCAATCGACCGTGTTTCCGGGCGCTCCGCTGGGGCTGCTCTTTCCCGGCGACAAGGGTGCTCCGAGTGGCGCGAACTGGCCCGACCGTACCAACTTCGCCCCGCGGCTGGGTTTCGCCTGGGACGTCTTCGGCAACGCCAAGACCAGCCTGCGTGGCGGCGCCGGCATCTTCTACGACATTCTGAAGGCCGAGGATAACCTTCAGTTCAACGGGCAGGCGCCGTTCTTCGGTTCGGCGTACCTGACGTTCAGCCCGCCCGCCAATGGATTCACCTCCGATCCTGGCATCCTGTCCAATCCGTTCACTGCCGCGGGCGAGCCGAATCCGTTCCCGTCGAAACCGGTCAACCACCAGGTGAATTTCGCCGACGCCGGAGACCTTCCGATTGGCGGCGGCAATCCGTTCTTCGTGGATCCGAATCTGAAGACGCCCCGGATTTACCAGTACAACCTCTCCCTTCAGCAACAGTTCGCCAACAACCTGACGCTGGAGGCAGGGTATGTCGGCTACATCGCGCATGGCCTTACCGGGCTGACGGACATCGACCCATTCAAGCCGGGCAGCAGTACCCGCATTCTGGACCTGCAACCCGGACTCGACGGGGATTACACCTTTATGAACGAGTTTCAGAATGTCGGGCGCGCCAATTACAACGCATTGCAGACCGACCTGACGAAGCGTCTTTCGGATTCGAAATTCGGCAACACGTTCTTCACGCTGGCCTATACGTGGTCGCATGAGCTCGATAACGAGTCCGGCTACCGGCAGCGCAACAACTTTGTGCCTTACTACAACCACAACCAGTTTTGGGCCTCCGGCGATCCCGATATCCGGCAGTTTCTTTCGTTATCGGGCGGCTGGGAGCTGCCGTTCGGGAAGCTGACCACGCGCGCAGGCTGGTTCACCAAGGGCTGGACTCTGTACCCAATCGTCACCTGGCGGAGCGGCTTTCCGCTGGATGTGATGGCGAGCCCCGGCGCTGAGTCTTCCATCTCCAGCCCCGGTCCCTCCGGCGCCGGCGATATCCAGGTGGTGCGCTCCGACCTGGTCGGCGCGATCCAGTATCTCGACCCCGGGGCGTTCCGAACCATCAATGTCACCACCAACGGCTCGGGCGAGCAAAGCGGAAATTACTGGTTCACGCCGAACAGCTTTTCCAACGCGCGCGAAGTGGCGCTCAACACCGCAGCTACTACGGTGGACCCCGCCACGCTGCTGAATCAGTTCACTTACGGAACGCTCGGCCGCAACGTGTTGCGCGGACCCGGCGCATTCAACGCCAACCTTTCGATCGCCAAGACCTTCCGGCTCCGTGAGGCTACCGAACTGGAATTCCGCGTGGATGCGTTCAACGTTTTCAATAACGTGGAATTCGGCAACCCGGACACCAACATCGGCGACCAGAGTTTCGGCCAGATCTCCAGCACCGCCGACCCGCGCATTATGCAAGTGGCGCTGCACCTGAAGTTCTGAAGAGAGGTAGGACAGACCATCGCTTTTGGTGGTCTGTCCTGCTCGCTCGAATACGAAACCTGACAGACGACAAACACCGATCGTCTGTCCTACCGGCGCCGCGCCTCACTCCACGCGGAATTCGATGCTGCGGGCGGCTTCGCCTTCGGCGGAGTCTTTGACAGTCAGTTCGGCGTGATAAGTTCCGGGCGGAAGGGTCGCCACAGGCAATCTGAGCGCCACCGGAATCACCAGGTTGCCGGACTTGGCCAGGGCGCTCAAATCGACATCGCCGGAATCCCACTTTTGCTCGTCACTCTGCGCGTCGAGGAGGCGCAGGTGCATGGTCAACTGGAGCGGCTCGGCGCCGGCGGCGGGCGGCGAGTAGATCTCGAAGTAGGCTTCGGCGACGCCGGTTTTCGACAGCACATCGGAGCCGGAGACGGCGATCCGGTTGCCGCGAAAGATCAGCGGCTTTTTCCCTTGCTCGGTCTCCTCCTGCACGGCCTCTTGCGATATCGGTTGCACGTCGTGGCTGAGGGCGATGGCGCTCAGACTAAGCTGTTCGGCGTCGAACGGCTCGACGGCCAGCGGCGTTTCCACCACGCCGAAGCGGTCCTTGGCGGTGCGGAAAATCAGCTTGAACTTGTAATTGCCCGGAGCGATCTTCAGTTGGTGCTCATAGCGGAGCGGGTGCTGGACAAAATCGTCGAACTGCCGGCGGCTGTCGAAATCGAATCGCACCGTATCGCTGAACCGCGCTGCCACCGCGCCGCCAAGGTTGTAGGCCAGGCCGAGCACGTCCATCGAAGCGTGCAGTTTGCCGTTCGCCTCGGTGGGACTGAGAACGGGAGAAGGAATCTCGATCGTCAGGTCGACGCGCACGTCGCCGCCGGTCTCGTAAAAGAAGGGCGCTGACGCCGACGCTGCGGTGTTGGCGTGCGAGGCCGGCAGATTCGCCAACTCGTTCTCGAGCGGGCTGGCCGACGCCAGGCTCGCTTCGCGGATGTTGCAGTACAGATTGCGCCCGCGCACCTTCACGTCGGACCGGTCGACGGTGACCTTCAGCGGGTGGCAGCTTCCTTCCGGGGAATCCTTCGGCACGTAGGCCAGCGTGTAGGATTCGTCCTGCTCGCGCGCCAAAATATTGAAAACAGCGACCACGTCATTGCCGCGGTTGAGCTCGTGGCCGCCGGTTGCGTCGGCCAGGCTGAGCGCCCAAGCCGGAGTCTTGGCCCCGACCTGCCCTTCCACCGGATAGACCGAGACATCCGCCTTGCGAAAATCCAGTTGCATCCCCTTCGGATCGGTGAGCGTTCGATTCCTCTCGAGCGTCGACGATCGCCGGCTGGGGCGCTGGTTCTTCTGGGAAACGATCCGCGGAGGCGGCTGCGGCTTTTGGTTGGCGGCGTTCACCGGCGCCGGAACATGAGCGGCGAACAGCGCCACCACTTTGTGGCCGGGTACCTGAGCCAGGTCCTTCGCCAGTTGCGAATAGCTGTGCGCCCGGACATCGCCATACGGGTCGGGGACGTGGCCGCAGCGGGTCATGCTGGGCCACACGCCCAGCGACTTCTGAAGCTGGCCGACGTCGGCGGTGAATTGGGTAGCGATGGTCATGCACCCCGGTGTGTAATAGGCGACCGACATCAGCCGGTTGGGTCCGGCATTATCCGCCACGAACCTGACGGCGGATTGCTGGATCCATTTCTGATCGTCGGCGGACTCCCAGCGGTTGGGCCGCCCATCGAATAACAGGAGGAAGTGCTGTTGCTGGCTGATTCCCGGCGTGGCGGGACCGGTGTGGGTCTGGAACCCGGTGATGGTCTGTTCCTTGCCGTCCTCGAAGACGCGGAAATCCTTCGCGGTCAGGCCGTGGATGGGTTCGTCTTTCTTGCCGGTGACAACCGCGTCCACCAGCACCAGGCGCGACTCGGTTTTGAGCTGCAGGTCCGCCGCGGCGGGAGCGCCGGATCCTCCGGTCTGCGCCAGCAGCGGAAAGAACAGGAACGACAGCGCGGCCGCGTACATCGCGCGGCTGACATATCGCGAAAGCTCACTCGTTGCGGTTTTCATGGGATCTCCACTACTCCGTTGGTCGCAGCCATCTGCTTGCCTTCGGCATCGCGCACGACGACCCGAATCATATAGGCGCCGGCCTTGACGTCCAGGTCGCTGTTCACGGTGATGCCGAGGTTGCGCCGCCGCTCCAGACTCTCGTCCTTCAGCCGCAGCTCCACCACCTTCTGCGTCCCTTTGACGTAGTTGCCGTTGCGGTCGAAGAGGGCGCAGACCAGCGTGACGTCGTCGTTGTTCCGGTCATCCTGCTTGCGCAAAGGAAGCTGCCGGATATCGAGATGGGTGGTGACTTTCACCTTGGCGTCGTCGGCGCCGGTTTTGTAGAACTGGGTGTGGATGTCGATGGGCACGTCGCGCAGTTCATCGCGGGCGAAAACGGCCTCGCCGATTTCCCGCGTAGCGGTCGCGGCGGCGTCCTCCAGATGGGATGGCGCCCAATAACCCTTGCGCGCCTGCACCGACAGTCCCTTGCCGTTCGCCAGGGTCACCTTGATCTCGTGGAACTTCCCGTCTGGTTTGAGGTCCTTGGGATAGAAACCTAAATAGTAAACGAATTCCGGCGGGTTAGCCAGGCGGTTGAATTCGGACGAAAGATCGTTTTGGGCGAGCGCGGTGCCACCGGTCGAATGGGCCAGATCTCCCAGAATCAGCCCCTGGGAGGAAATGGTGAAACTGTCGAACCGGGTGACTTCCTGTAGAGTCTGGGGGCTCGTCAGCCGGCAGCCGGGGACTGGGTCAATGGTGTCGGCGGCATAAACGCCACGCGCGTCCAGAGTGTTGATGACGACGCCCAAGCGCGTAGCGCGATCGATAGATTCGCTGAGGCCTCTCTGCAACTCGTCGTTGAGGTAAATGCCGGGCGAAACGAAAATCATGACGCGGTCGCCGGGCATGGAACCGAGCAGCCGCACCAGGTTGGTGAGCACGCGGAAGGCGTTGACGGCTGCGCTGGTGCCTTCATTGAAGACTGCGCGGAAAGTATCCCTGGCGACGTTAATAGCCACACCCGCCGTCATGCCTGGATAGCAATCGAGGGTAACCAGGGTCTGCATCGTCAGCACTTCCGGCAACGAAGGATCGCCGAGTCCCGCGATTTCACTGCCGGGATTCTTCTGGTATTGGTCGGCCTCGTAGAAGCTGGCGGGAGGGAAGTGCTTGGGCGGCGGTATGGGCACGATCTGCATCAGCATCTCGCGGAATTTCGCCACGTCATCGGTAAACTCGAGCGAGATTTTGCCGGAAAGCGTGAACAGGGCGATGCGCTCCTGTGGGGACAGCCCCTTTTCGACGTGTTTCAGTGCGGCCGCGCGGGCGTTCATGAAATCGGCCAACGTGAGGTGGACGTCGTCGAAGACAAAGGCGACGAAGCGCGTGGGCACCACCAGCTTGGAGCCCTCGGTGGCCGGCGCCCACGGAATCTCCTTGTTGGTGGACGGCTGCCCAGCCGGTTTGGCGACGGCGCTGCCCTCGATGGCGAACTGGGCGATCTCCTGCGGCTTGCCGTGATCGGTGATGTGAAAGTCCTGCTTTTGGAAGCTGCCGACGGTCTGTCCCTGCTTGTCACGGACCACCACGGGAACGCGCACCAGGTTCACACTCGATTGAAAAGTGGGCGTCTCCTCACGGGTAGTTATCTCACCGGTCTGGGTCTGCGCAGCCAGCACGGCGGCGAGCAGGAGAAAAGGCCAAGCGCGCATGAAACTCTCCTTCCGCGAGAAACCCGGCGGCGCGGGTTCCTTTGGGCGTGGGCGCGCTGCGGCTGGCCCACTTGCTTCGGATTATACCGTTCTCGACCCGCCGGCCGTCCTGGAAGTTGCTAGCTCAATAGGGCCATGAAAACGGCGGCAGGGCGGGCCAAGCTCGTTGGGATGTCGGAGTATGCGCAGGCCGATTTCATGGGGTGGGTGGAGGGGTTCGAACCCTCGGCCACTGGAACCACAATCCAGCGCTCTACCAGCTGAGCTACACCCACCGTGAAAGGGACATTCTCATCGTATCAAGGTGGGTGCGGAGCCCGCAATTTCGCGCCAGGATAGTGGGGCAGGCGCTTCCGCCTGCCAACGGCAACCGCTCCCTATGGTTGCGGCTCCGTACGAATCGCCGCCATCGGAGCCGCGACCATAGGGAGCGGTTGTTGCGGTTATTGCGGAGATCGCCTTACCGCCAGCGGCCCCAGCCATGGCCGCCGAGAATGATCGCGCCGAAGCCCCATTGCGGACCCATAAACGGATACCCGTAGTAATACGGATAGCCGTAAGAATACGGATACGGATTCCCGTAACCCGGGCCATAGTAATAGGCCGGAGGAACCGCGCGCCGCGGGCCGGCCGACATCTGCATCGCCGGGCGGTCGTAGTCGTCGGGTCCGACATAGCGGAAGGCCTGCGGCGCGCGCGTGGTCGAAATCGCGACCGGCGCCGTCATCTGGAAGGTCAGCGCTGTTTCCGGATAAATCACCGTGGGATGGTTGCGCGTGAGGATAGCGCCGACGATGCCGGCCGCCGCTCCGGCGCCTGCCCCAATGGCAGCGCCCTGGCCCCAATCCGCTGCGCCGCCGACCGCCGCGCCGGCAACCGTCGTCCCCGCCACGGTTCCGGCTTGCACGCCGGACGGCGTGGTGCCGCCCTGACGCGCCACTAGCTGGGTTTGCGTCGCAACCTGCGTTCCATCGGCCAGCGTGAAGCTGGTCAGCTCCAGCTTGAGCAACGACGGCTTACTGGAGTGCTGTTTTTGCACCTCCGCCACATTGCCGTAAACCGTTTGGCCACGATGCGCCGCCACCACGCCATCCACCACCAGCGGCTGCATCAGCGTGGCCGTGAACGGATCGCCCGCCTGGTTATGATCGGTCGAGAGCGCTTGATTGATGCGCACCGAAATGTACGTACCCGGCTTGATCGTCAATTCCGCGGGCAGGCCGTAAGCGGGACGGCTGATGTGTGCCATCGGCGGAGGCGGCGCCTGTGGCGTCGGAGCCGGAGTTGGCGCCGGAGCCGGAGTTGCCGCCGGCTGCCCTTCCTGATCGGGTTGCGCCACGGGCTCGGGGTTTTGCTGGTCCTGGTCTGGTGCCTGTGCCTGCTGAGCGGCCGGCGCTGGGGTTGGATCGCCTACGTGGCGCCACTCAGGGGTTTGCGCCAACGCCAGGCCAGAAGCAGTTACGAAAACTATTGCAATTTGTGAGATGCGTTGCATACTTGGGTCCCTCATTGCTTTCGACGCAGCTACCCACTGCATCTGTTTCACCAAATGCAAACGATTGGATCGCAAAGGCTTGAGGCTGGCCCGGGCTGGCCCTATTGCACCGCCGCTGGTGGATTTCAGCCACCGCTCAAGATGTTCAACCGCACCACGTCGGGCGGAGCCGCGCTGTCAAACGTGATTCCCAATTCGGCTTCTCCCGCCTCCACCGCCAGGCGCTGCTGGTGGCGGCGCCACGCCCACGCCGCCAGCATCGCCGCCGGCAGGCAGACGAACCACTGCGGATAATCGAAGATCCACCGTTCGAACCCGGCGCCGATCCGCGTGAACGCTTCAAAGGCCAGGAACTGCGTGAGGCACAGCACCAGAAAGTTCTGGCGGATGCCGGGCAGGGGGCACGTGAGCGGAACCTTCCGGTAGCCGGACAACAGTATTTCGATCAGGCACGCGGAAAGGCCCAGCAGGCATCCGAACTCGAGCAGCGCGGCGCTCCAGTTCCATCTCCACCAGAAGTACGCGGCCGATGGCAGCAGCACAGACGGAACCAGAAACGCCAGCATCACGCGCCGCGCCACGCCCAGGGTCTGGTTACCGAGCGGGTCCAGCAGCGAACGGTAGATCCAGCTCGCGGGCAGATTGGCCGGAATCTCAAATGCCAGCCGCAGGGCGAGCACCAGCAAGTAGATGGCAATCAGCGGGCCCTCCAGCAGCGCCACCGATGGCCGATCGCCGCCGGAGAAGTCCATGATGCTTTGAAACTCGAGCAGCCAGCCCAGCCCCAGTGCCACCGCCAGACAAAGACGATGGGCTTCGTTCCGCAACAGGGCGCGCGCCGCAAATTGGTGGCAAGCGCGTTCGAACCCCTGCGTCCGGCTGGCGAACAGATCGAGCACCGCCGGCACCAGCCGGAAGCCGCGGAAGCCGATCCGGCGCCGCGTGGATTCAAGAACGGCTCCGAAGCGCCGCCGATAACTGAGCCCGTACGCTATCGCCATCGAGACGAACAACGCGGCGGTGGCGGGCAGCGCCATTTGTCCCAATTGATTGAGCGCTGGCGTGGCCTTGTGTTGCCAGGATTGGTAGAGACCCAGAAACCAGAACGAGGGAAGCCAGCGGAGCGGCGAATTCGGGTTCTGGGCCAATTGCCGCAGCAGCGCCGGCGCCGCTTCGGCGCTCGGCAACATCATGAGGAATGCCACCACCATGATGCCGCGCAGCCAGGAAGATGAGGCCTGGAATGCCCGCCTCGGCAACACCGCCGCGAAGATTCCCAGCGCCGTGAAGACCGCGCAGAAGGTGAACAGGCTGGCCAGCGCCATCACCGCTGCGTGGATGCCCGCGAACCGCAAGAGCTCGGGCAGCCCGGTCTGCGCCGCGGCCGTGACGAACGCGGGGAACAGCAGCGTCGAGAACGCGTTGGCGACCACCACGAATAATAGAACCGCAGTCCCGATTGCCGCTACGTTGGCTGCCAGAATGGTGCGCGCCCGGATCGGCAGTGGCGCCAGGTTCGTGTAGTCCTGTACATCGGGTAAAATGCGGTCCCACTTGAGAACCGTCACGATCCCGGTGACGGCCATCGCAATGGAAATGAATAGGTATTTGTCCGGGACCGAGCGGAGGTAGTAGTCCGTGTGCAGCCGGTGGGCAAAGAAGTCCAGCAAAGTCGAGTACTTATCCAGCATGACAAAGGTTTGGAAGGCGCCTGGAGCGGCCAGCAGGCCGAGCAGCGCGCCCGCGCCCAGGTTGAAGTCCGACCCGTCCTCCTGGCCGCCATTGACCAGCCGGGCGAGAAAGTGGCGTGTCAGGCGAAAGATCGGCCTGCGGGCCAGGTGGCTAGCGCGAAGGCGCCATCGCCGCATCGAGAAGGTTTTTCGCCACTTCACCGGCATCCACCTGCTCCGTCAGTTGCATGACCCGTGTTTCCAGGCTCAACTCGCCGGCGCGCCCCGCGGAGCCGGCGCGCATCTCTTCCATCGTCCCGCTGGCCACCGTCGCGCCGCGCTTCAACAGCAGCAGGTGCGAGCACAGTTGATCCACCTGTTCCAGCACCGGCGACGAGAAAAGAATGGCCTTGCCGGCGCCCGCCAGCATCCCAATCAGGCGCCGCAACACAAGCGCACTGGTTACATCGAGACCCGAAAATGGCTCGTCCAGGATCAGCAGCGCGGGATCGTCCAACAGCGCCGAAATCACCACGATGCGCTGCCGCATGCCCTTCGAATAACCGGCGATGGGGTTGTGACGGTGGGGGAACAAGGTCAGGCCGTCGAGCATTCGCTCGGCCTTGCGCCGAAACCGGTGGCGCTCCAGGCCGCGCAGCGTAGCCACCATTTCCAGATACTCCCAGCCGGTGAGAAACCCGTAGAGGTCCGGCGTTTCCGGCACATAGCCGAGGCTGCGTTTGTAGGCCTCCAGGTGGCTCGAGATCGGCTCGCCGCGAAACAGCACGCTGCCGGAGGTCGGCTCGGCGAGGCCAGTGAGCATTCGTACAATGGTGCTCTTGCCAGCGCCGTTGGGCCCTACCACGCCCAGCAATTCGCCCGGCCGAATCGAAAAGCTCACCTCGCGCACTGCCCGGAAGCCGCCGTATCGCTTGGTCAGCGCCCGCGCCTCAAGCACCGGAGGCTCCCCTCCCGCCCGTTCCTGATCCATGCTGAAATGGACACCGCGGCCAGCCAAAAGTTCCCGCGTGAAATGTGGCAGAATGGAGTTTCCGGATTCACCCATGGGCACGCAGCATGGGGCCGGGCCGTGTCACCAGGCCCACCACTTGCGAAATCTCCGCAAAGGCAGCTAAAATCAACGCGTTCACATATCCCAGGAGGAGTGCATGGCATTAGTAGAGCAGAAGGTAAAGCAAATCATCGTCGAGCAGTTGGGCGTCGACGAGAGCCAGGTCGACAGCAGCGCGTCGTTCGTCGACGATTTGGGCGCGGACTCGCTCGATATCGTCGAACTCGTGATGGCCTTTGAAGAGGCCTTCGAGCTGGAGATCCCCGACGAGGATGCCGAAAAGATCCAGACCGTCAAGGATGCTGTCGACTACATCGAAAACAAGACCGCCAAAAAGTAGCCGCTTTTCTCACGGAGACCAGACTTGACGAGAAGAGTGGTAGTGACCGGCGTGGGATTGGTAACGCCGCTAGCCATCGGAACCGAGGACTCCTGGGCCGCCATTCGCGCCGGCAAGAGCGGCATTGGCCCCGTCACGCAGTTCGATGCCTCGGCCTTTTCCTGCCGCATCGCCGGAGAAGTCAAAGGGTTCGATCCGGCGCGGTATATCGAGAAAAAAGAAATCAAGAAGATGGGGCGCTTTATCCAGTTCGCCATCGCGGCCTCGGACTGCGCACTCGCGAATTCCGGCCTGAAGGTGACGCCGGAGACCGAAGAAATGGTGGGCGTTTATATCGGCAGCGGCATCGGCGGATTCGAAGTGATCGAGCGTGAGCACCAGGTCCTTTTGGAACACGGCCCACGCCGCATTTCCCCTTTTTTCATTCCCGCCACCATCGTGAACCTGGCCTCGGGCCATGTCTCGATTCGCTCCGGCGCCAAGGGACCCAATTCCGCCACCGCCACCGCGTGCACCACCAGTGCCCATTCGATTGGCGATTCTTTCCGCATGATCCAGCGCGGCGACGCCGACGCCATGATCTGCGGTGGCACGGAGGGCGCGGTCACGCCGATGTCGATCGGCGGTTTCGCCGCCATGCGCGCGCTGTCCACGCGCAATGACGAACCGGAACGCGCCTCGCGCCCCTGGGACCACGACCGGGACGGCTTCGTGGTCGGTGAAGGCGCCGGCATCCTGATTCTCGAGGAACTGGAATTCGCCCGCCGGCGGGGCGCGCGCATTCTGGCGGAGCTCGTCGGCTACGGCATGAGCGCCGACGCGTTTCATCTCACTGCGCCGTCGCCCGATGGGGACGGAGCCTACCGCGTGATGCGCAATGCCATGCGCGACGCCGCGATCGCCCCAGAAGAGGTGGATTACATCAACGCCCACGGCACTTCCACCGAGGCCGGCGACCGCGCCGAGACCAAGGCCATCAAGCGCGCCTTCGGCGACCACGCTTACAAACTGGCCGTCAGCTCCACCAAGTCGATGACCGGCCACTTGCTGGGAGGCTCCGGCGGCATCGAGGCCGGCATCAGCGTGATGGCGCTGCGCGATCAGGTGGCGCCGCCCACCATCAACTACGAAACTCCCGATGCCGATTGCGATTTGGATTACGTCCCCAACCACGCCCGGCCCATGAAAATCGATTACGCGCTTTCGAACAGCTTCGGTTTCGGCGGCACCAACGGCTGCCTCATCTTCAAGCGCTATTCTGAATAGGGGAACCACCGGCCACGGATAAACACGAATGAACACGAATAGGAAAACAGGAATCTGACTGTTGTTCTTATCCGTGTTCATTCGTGTTTATTCGTGGCCATGATTGATCGAGAGTTCATTCGTGGCCCTGATCTATGAAAATCATCGTCGCCATCAAACAGGTTCCGGCGCGCGATTCGCAATTGCGCATCGCCGCTTCCCTCCAGTGGATCGAGGAAACCGATCTGGCTTACGAAATCAACGAGCCGGATGCCTACGCGCTGGAAGCCGGACTGCGGCTCAAGGAAAAGCAGGGCGGCGAGGTGATCGCCCTGTGCGCCGGTCCGCAGCGCGCCGGGCAAGCCATCCGCGAAGCGCTGGCCAAGGGCGCCGACCGCGCCATCCATATCGAAGAGGACACTGCCGCGCTCGATCCGCTCGCCCGCGCCCGGCTGCTCGCTGCCGCGGTGAAGGGCGAATCGCCGGACCTGATCCTCACCGGCCTGCAATCCGAGGACCTGGGGCTGGGCCAGACTGGCGTCATTCTGGCCGAGCTGCTCGGCCTGCCGCACTCGACCATCATCATGGAAGTGGAGGCGAGCGAGGGCGCCATTCGCGTCAAGCGCGAGCTCGAAGAAGGTTGGTCCCAGTCTATCGAGATGCCTTTGCCGGCCCTGCTCGCCGTCCAGTCCGGCATCGGCAAACTGCGCTACGCCACCTTGATGGGCATCAAGAAGGCCAAGTCCAAGCAAGTCCGCCGCGTCACGGCCGCCAGTCTGGGCGTTACTCCGGCCGCGCCCAGCATCGTTCTCCAACGCGTGTATCTGCCCGAACGGACCAAGCGGACGCAATTGTTCGAAGGCGATCCCCAGCAGGCGGCCGCACAACTGGTGGATAAGCTGAGATTCGAGGCGCGCGTAATATGAGCGTTCTGGCCGTATTGGAGCAGCGCGCCGGCGAGTGGCATCGCATGTCCTTCGAGACGCTGGCGGCCGCGCAGCAAATCGCGAGGGAACTGGACACCACCGTCTCGGCCGCCGTGTTGGGCCACAACATCGGCGCGCTGGCGAATGAGCTGGCGGCCAAGCGGATCGAGACCGTTTACGCGTTCGAGCACGACTTGCTGAAGGAATACACTCCGGACGCCTACACCCTGGCGCTGGCGCAGCACATCGATCATTTCAAACCCTCCATCGTGCTGTTCCCTCACACGTACCAGGTGCGGGATTTTCTTCCCAAGCTGGCCACCAGGCTCGACCGCGTGGCAGTGACCGACGTGGTTTCGCATCGCGTCGAAAACGGCGAGCTGACGCTGGTGCGGCAGCTTTTCCAGGGCAAAGTGAATGCCGATGTGCGATTCTCCGGCGATGGGCCCCACTTCGCGTCCTTGCAGGCTGGCGCTTACCGCGCCGACCGGGTTCTGGACGGCCACGCCACGGTCGAGGTCGTCACGCCCAGTCTCTCGCCGTCCGATATTCGCACGCGGCCGCTCGCGCTTGTCCGCGAATCGCAGCACACGGTGGACCTGGGCGCGGCGGAGCGGATTGTCTCGTTCGGCCGCGGTATCAAGGAAGCCGAGAACATTCCGCTGATCGAAAAGCTCGCCGCGGCGCTGGGTGCCGAGCTGGCCGCCTCGCGGCCCATCTGCGACGCGGGCTGGCTTCCCATGGAACGCCAGGTGGGCAGCTCCGGTCAGACCGTTGCCCCGAAAATGTACATGGCCATCGGCATCTCCGGAGCCATCCAGCACCTGGTGGGTATGAAGGGCGCGCGCACCGTGGTCGCCATCAACAAAGATGCCGATGCCCCGATTTTCGAGGTCGCCGACTACGGGATAGTGGGCGATCTGTTCCAGGTGGTGCCCGCGCTGATCGAAGCGATCAAAAAGGCGTAGGTGGAGCAGGTCCCCGACCTGCTTTTTGTGGGGCAGGCGCTCCGCCAGGCGCTCCGCCTGCCAACTGTGTCTCACCACTGAGATCTTCCCTGCTTGTTGCTTGATCAGCGCTGGTCTGCGTGTGGTTGGCAGGCGAAAGCGCCTGGCGAAAGCGCCTGCCCCACTCTACCCCGGATGGACTTCGGTCAGCTCCACTTCGAGCACGGCTCCGCACTGGGCGCACACGGCGGCGTTTTCGGCGGTCAGATAAACTTCGGTGGAGTCGCAGCGCGCGCAGGCCACGGTGGGGTCGGCGGCCTCCGGGAGCGGATCGGGCGGCACAATGCCGCCCACGCTGCGCCCCGTCGCCCGCGTCACCGGCTCAAACGTGGCTCCACAGCCTGCGCATACGTGATTGAAGCAGCAGTTCGGCGTGCAAGTGTAGGACACTTCCGCCGAACCGCACTGCGGGCAGGAGATCTCGAGTCTCCGCGTCCGCACTCTACGGCTTCACCGGAGCCGGCGGAGTGGCTGGCGGAGCTGGCGTGGTGGCCGGCGGGTTAACAGACGGAGCAGCCGGCGGGTTAGTTGACGGAGGGCCCGTGAATCTAACTTGGGGAGGGACGGCCGGCTGCGGCGGACCGAAGAACTCCGGATCGTAGAACGCACCCTTGGTCATGTCATCCAAGGCCTTCTTCACTCTTGCCTGAACCAGCACCGGCAGCTTCTCGATTTGCGGGCGAACTTCCTCGAAGGTCTTCGTGGTATGCGCTTCGACCTTGATGATGTGGTATCCGAACTGACTCTTCACCGGCTCGCTCACCTCACCGGGCTTGAGCTTGAAAGCCACTTGGTCAAATGACGGCACGTTCTGCCCGCGCGGAAAAGCAGGAAGCAATCCGCCATTGTCGGCGCTTCCCGGATCGTCCGACTCCGCCTTGGCGAGGGTGGCAAAGTCCTCGCCGGCCAGGATGCGTTTGTGCAAATCGTTGGCTTTGGCTAGGGCTTCTTCGTCGCTCAACTCCTTGGCTCCCGACTTAACCGGTCTGGGCGAGCCTTTCGCGCGGATCAGGATGTGGCGCGCGGTAACTTGTTCGTAGGTATCCTTGTGCTCGTCGTAGTATTTTCGCGCGTCGGCTTCGTCGACCTTGGCCTCCGCGACGACCTGATCCCTGATCATGCTGGCCAGCACGTTGTCGTCGTTGAGCGTGGACTGGACCTTATAGGCGTGGGTTTCATCCAGCTTGCGCCGCCTGCCTTCGTCGGACAGGATGTACAACTGGACCAGGGTATCGGCAAACTGCTTGCGGCCGGGGCCGCGGTACATCGCCTGGAACCTCTCGGGAAGCCCCTTGATAATCTCGTCGAACTGCGCCGCCGTGAGCGTCACCGAGCCCGCTTTGAGGACCACGCGGTCGGGAGGCACCTGCACCGGCTTCGGCGGCGCGGGTGGGGGCGTGAGCAATCCGGGAGGAACCGGCGTAGCAAGCTTCGGGGCGGCCGGGGCGACTGCCGGAGGCGCGGCTGGAGTCGGCGTCGGGGCCGGGGCCGGCGGGGTCTGCGCCAGCAGACAAGCGGTTGGCGCGATTATCAGCAATTTATACAAGAAATTCATATTCTCCATAATACCAACGCTCGCGGCGCGACTTAGCCCCGTATAGGGCGTGCGACGCAGAAATGGCGAAACTCCCCATTCCTAGTGAATTCGCATGAATCTAGGGGTACACAAGGCTTCTCTCTTTCAGGGGGCATTGTATCAGGCACGGCTTCAGCCGGCTGAAGCCGTACCCTCTCTGTGTCGCGGCCAAATAGAAAGTTCCGCTTTGAGCCAAGTAGAAAGTTCCTCTTGACAACCGCAAGGTTGAAGGATGGAACGAATCGCGATGAGCCAAGAGGAACGAGATGACCTGCACTGGCTGAAACGGGTTGAGGCG
>DASWZP010000113.1:0-6771 GCA_036404395.1 Bryobacteraceae bacterium
CCTTCTGGAGCTTGCCGCGGCTTTCCGCCAAAGCTTTGGCGATGGCACCCGATTCCACCGCCTGGCTATAACCGCCGGCGGCTTCCACCTGTTGGAACAGCTTCCACGCCGCGCGGGCCAGCGAATCGGTCAGAGCTTCCACATAATAAGATCCGCCGGCCGGATCGGCCACTGCGTCCACGTGCGCCTCATGGCGCAGGATTCGCCCCACATTCACCGCCAGGTGCTCATCGAAACCGAACGGCTCGACCGTCAACCGGTCGCAGCCGCCAACCGCGGCCGCCAGCGCTTCCGTGGTAACGCGCAGCAGGTTGGTATAGCGGTCGTACACGCTTTTGTCGAGACGCGTGGTGCGCGCATGGATGCGGGCCAGCGCGCAGTTCACGTCCTTCGGTCCGAACGCCGCTACGGCCTGCGCCCAGATCAGCCGCGCCGCGCGCAGCTTGGCGATCTCCAGGAAATAAGTCGAGCCGATCGAGAAAACGAATTCGATCGACCCCGCGGCTTCATCCACCGTGCTGGTTGCGGCCAGCGCGGTGAGGCGCTCCACGCCCGCAGCCAGTGCATAGCCAAGCTGCTGCACGGCGTTGCCGCCGGCTTCGGCCAGTTCATCGGCGCGAATCACATTGGCGCCGGAGGGAACCGCGTCGGCTGCGTCCCATGGCTTGCCGCTGCCGCGCGCGAACGGGAATTGCCCCGGCGAGGTCTGCGTCTGCGCCTCCAGGCCAGCCAGGTTCTCCGCGCGGTAGTACGGCCGCACCGCGATACCTTCGTCGGTGCGCCACACCAGCCTCTTCTCGTAATCGGCGCCCTTCAGATCCTTCGCGATGGCCGCCTCCCAGGCAGCGGTCGGAACCGGCGGAAAATCCTGGCCCAAATTCAGAATCTCGGCGCCAGGCAGGTCCTCAGGCATGGCTGCCCTCCTCGACCACCTCGACCAGATAGCCGAATGCCGCGGTTTCGGTGGTCTTGGGATGGATGAAGAACACGGTGGTGCCGCGCGAGCCTTTGCGCGGCGCTTTGTCGATGATCTTGAATCCCTTTTCCTTCAGATAGTCGAAGGCCTGCTGGATACCGGAGACGCGCAGCGCGATGTGCGCCAGGCCGCCGCGGCCTCCGTTCTTTTCGATCTGCTTCGCAACCGGTGACTCCGGCGTCAACGGCTCCAGCAATTGCACCAGGTTGGGACCGTCGCCCACCTGCAGCAGGACCTCGCGAACCTGGTCGGAACCGAGCACGTCCTCGCGATGCACTTCACGGAAACCGAGCGCCCGATACGCCGCGACGTGCGTTTCGAGCGCGCCCGGCGGTACCGAAACGGCTACATGGTCGAAAAACAGAAAACCTGGTATTTGTTTCAATTCATCGCTCATTATTCGAACTCCACAACCACCTGTCCGGACTGCACGCTCTCCCCGGCGTTGACCTTGACGGCGGCCAGCTTGCCGGATACCGGAGCGGTGATATTCGTTTCCATCTTCATGGCCTCGAGCACCAGCAGCACATCGCCCACCTGGATGCTCTGGCCCGCGTGCGCCATCACTCGCACCACGTTGCCGGAAACCGGGCTGCGGCACACTTTCTCTTCGTTCACCGCGCCACCACCCGGCGCGGGCGGCGCCGCCATCGGCGCCGCCGGAACGCGCACCGGCGCGGATTCCATCACGTACCCGCGCGGCGCCTGGCTGGGAGCGTCCGGCTCCGCGGCCTCGACGTCCACTTCGTAAGTCTTTTGATCGATCTTAATGGTTAGCTTCACGGATGAGTCCTGATTAGAAAAGTCTGTGCGAGGCCTGTATCGAAACGCGTCCCTGCTGGGCCCAGGCCGACGAGCTGATGAGGCGGATCTGCCGCACGTGCACCCGCACTCCGAAATAGGCTGCCAGCGCGGCGGAAATGGCCAGCAATTCCTCTTCGCCGATCTCCGGCGCGGCCGGCGCTTCCGCCGCCGCGGGCGGCTCTTCCTTGGCAATTTCCGTAGGCGCCGCGGCCGCAGCCGTCCGGGCCGGCGTTTCGAGAAGCGCCACGCGCTCCGTCAGCGTGGCCAGTTGCGCGCGAATATCGCGGATCAGCGCTTCGAGTTCAGTAGCTTGTATCTCGGTCGTCATTTTCGGCCTCGGCTACAGCGGCATCAAGCCGTGTTTCTTGGGCGGGCGCAATTCGCGCTTGGTGCCCAGGTATTCGAGCGCGCGCGCCACGTGGCGGCGGGTCAGCGCCGGCTCGATCACGGCATCCACCAGGCGGCGCCCGGCGGCTACGTATGGATTGGAAAACGCCTCGCGGTAACGCGCAATCAGCTCCTTGCGCCGCGCGGCCTTGTCCTCGGCTTCCTGAATTTCCTTACGGAACACAATCTCCGCCGCGCCCTCCGCGCCCATCACGGCTACTTCCGCGGTGGGCCAGGCGAACACGCGGTCCGCGCCCAGATCCTTGCCGCACATGGCCAGGTAAGCGCCGCCGTAACACTTGCGCAGAATCACCGTGATCTTGGGAACCGTGGCCGCCGAGTACGCGAACAGCATTTTGGCGCCGTGACGGATGATGCCGCCGTGCTCCTGCTGCACGCCCGGCAGAAAGCCCGGCACATCGACAAAAGTGAGCAGCGAGATGTTGAACGCGTTGCAGAAGCGGATGAACCGCGAAGCTTTGCTCGAAGCGTTGATATCCAGCGCTCCCGCCATCACCGCCGGCTGGTTGGCGATCACGCCCACCGTGCGGCCGTTCACCCGCGCGAATCCGATCACGATGTTCTGCGCGAAACCGGATTGCACCTCCAGGAAATCGCCGAAGTCCACCACCTTCAGAATCACGGTGCGAACGTCGTAACCTTTCTTGCCGTCCACGGGCACCATGTCCTCGAGATCCGGGTTGGGGTCCACATTGGAGTCGCCTTCGACCTGCGGCGGATCTTCCATGTTGTTGTTGGGCAGGAAGCTGAGCAGCTTCTGGCACAGCGCCACCGCGTGCTGGTCGTTTTCCGCGATGAAGTGGATCACGCCCGAATTCACCATGTGCGCTTCCGGTCCGCCCAGTTGCTCGGCGGTGACGTTCTCGCCGGTCACCTGTTTGATCACCGAAGGTCCGGTGATGAACATCTGCGCCAGGCGCGTCTGAATGATGAAATCGGTGAGCGCCGGGCTGTAGGCCGCGCCGCCCGCGCACGGTCCGCAGATCAGCGAGACCTGGGGCACCGCGCCCGAAAGCATCACGTTGGCGTAAAACACCTTCCCGTAGCCGGACAGCGAGTCGATGCCTTCCTGCACGCGCGCGCCGCCGGAATCGTTGATGAACACAAATGGCGAGCCGGTCTTCAGCGCCTGCTGCATGACTTCGGCAACCTTGATGGAATGCACCTCCCCAGCCGCGCCGCCCATCACCGTGAAGTCCTGGCTGGCCAGGTGGATCAGGCGGCCACCCACCGACGCCGCGCCGGTCACCACGCCATCGGCCGGCAGGCTCTTGCCTTCCATGCCAAACATAGTGGCGCGGTGCTCCGCGAACAGGCCGTTCTCTTCGAAGCTTGCCGGATCGACCAGCGCGTCGATGCGTTCGCGCGCGGTCAGCTTCCCGGACTTGCGCTGCTTCTCCAGCTTGTCCGCCCCGCCGCCCAGCATTACCGCTTCGCGCCGCCGCTTCAACTCTTCGATTTTCTCTTGCATTGCCGTGGTGGTCATATTTCGAGCTCTCGTGATCTTGGCTTCATCAATTCCGGTTTATCAGCGCTTCTTTACGCCGGCGATACCGTCACCTTGTGGGTGTGCCCGTTCAGCTTCACGTCGTAGGTGATGGTGGTGGTTACCGGGCCCTTCCCGTTTTCCGCCGCTGCGGCCGCCGCGGCTGGCGCTGGCGCCGGCGCCGCGGACGGGTCCTTGCCCAGGTTCTTGGGGCCCTTCGCGCGCGCGGGGAAGAATTTCGGCGCCACACCCGGAAACATCGCGTAGGTGAGCACGTCTTCGTCCGACCCGTTGCAGCCTTCGAGCGCCAGCGCCGCCGACCGCAGTTCCTGCCATTCCGGCTTCAGCAGATCCGCCGGGCGTGTGTCGATGGGCTGCTTGTTGGTCTGCTTGGCGGCCATCTCCACCACATGGCGGTTGCGCCGGCCCAGCGTTTCGCCATAGTAGCCAAGCATCAGGTCGGCGAATTCGCCGGTCAGCACCTTGTACCGGCCCATCATCACATTGAAAACCGCTTGCGTTCCGATGATCTGGCTGGAAGGCGTCACCAGCGGCGGGAAACCTGCATCCTCGCGTACTCGCGGAACTTCCTCCAACACTTCCTTCATGCGGTCGCCCGCCTTCTGCTGCTTGAGCTGGCTTTCCAGGTTGGAAATCATGCCGCCGGGAATCTGGCTGTCGAAGATCTCCGTGTCCACGCCGGTGATGTTGGAAAGGAATTCCTTGTAACGCGGGCGAATCTTGTCGAAATGCGTCTTGATCGCCAGCAGCCGCTTCTTGTCCACGCGGGTCGAGTAGGGCGTGCCTTCCAGCATCTCCATCAGGCTTTCGGTGGGATTGTGGCCGGGGCCCAGGCTGAGCGAGCTGATCGAAGTATCCACGCAGTCCGCACCCGCCTCGATGGCCTTCATCAGGCTCACCATGGTCACGCCGGTGGTGGCATGCACATGCACGTGCACGCGCGTTTGCTCGCCGCAGGCCTGCTTGATGCCTTTCACCAGATCGTAGGCCGGTTGCGGCTTCAGCAGCGCGGCCATGTCCTTGATGCAGATCGAATCGCAGCCCAGCTCCAGCAGCCGCTCCGCCATCTCCACGAAGCCGGTGATGGTGTGCAGCGGGCTGACCGTGTAACAGATGGTGCCCTGCGCGTGTTTGCCGGCGCGCTGCACCGCAGCCACCGCGCGCCGGATGTTGCGAATATCGTTCAACGCATCGAAGATGCGGAACACGTCCATCCCGTTGGCCGCCGCCTTCTCCACGAAGCGGTCCACCACCGTGTCTTCGTAGTGCCGGTAGCCGAGCAGGTTCTGCCCGCGCAGCAACATCTGCAACCGCGTGTTGGGCATCAGCTTGCGGAATGTCCGCAGACGCTCCCACGGATCTTCGTTTAAGAAACGGATGCAGGCGTCGAACGTGGCGCCGCCCCAACATTCAGCCGACCAAAAGCCCGCCTTATCTATGTCCTCGCAGGCCGGAATCATGTCTTCCATCGCCATCCGCGTGGCGAGCAGGCTCTGATGGCCGTCCCTAAGTATAAGTTCAGTGATATCTATAACCTTCGTCATTGCATAACCTCAATAACCCTCAGCAGGAGCCCGTTCAGGCTGTCGCAGGAGTGCTAAAAACTTTCTACTCTATTATCCCTCGAAAACGGGTGAATTGGGGACAAAAAGATGCTGGGGTCTTGAATCGGAATCACATGAGTACTGATGGATTCGACGGTAATTGTTAACGGATTCCGTGTTGCCACGGAGCGGTTTCTCCGGGCAAATTTTCACACGTTGACGAAATTGTCAGCATGCGCACTTAGGCGGGTTCGTTAGTGATGTCCGCGCATGGATGTATTATCTGCCCATCTTGTCCTATGATGGACCTCTATGGCTATCATCGCCGTGGCTGGACGCAAGGGCGGAGTCGGTAAGTCTACGATTGTGGGCAATCTGGCGGCGGAGTTTGCCGCCATGGGCCGCAGCGTCGCTGTGCTCGATGCCGACCCGCAGCACAGCCTGGTGGCCTGGGCCGAACAGGGCGACGGCATGTTGTCCCGTACCGTCGAGAAGGTGGCTGTTCCCGGCACGCTTCGAGCACGCGCGCGCAAAGTTGAGGAAGACACCGATATCGTTCTCATCGATACGCCGCCGGGCATGCCGGAAGTGGCTTACCAGGCGGCGCTGGCGGCCGATCTGATGCTGCTGCCCTGCGGCCCGTCCCCGCTCGACCTGTTCGCTCTCAAGGAAGCTCTTTCGATGGCGCTCAAAGCGCGCGCCGAACGCCGCTCGAAGAAACCGCGCATCCGCTTCGTACCGTCCAAGGTGCTGATGTCCACCAACCTCAGCCGCGGCCTGGCTTCGTCGCTCAGCGGCATGGGAAAAAAGGTGCTGCCCGCCATCGGC
The DNA here is from genome assembly GCA_036404395.1 of Bryobacteraceae bacterium. Classification (GTDB taxonomy): domain Bacteria; phylum Acidobacteriota; class Terriglobia; order Bryobacterales; family Bryobacteraceae; genus Bog-375. The sequence continues at coordinate 6,068 of DASWZP010000113.1, forward strand.
CAGCGCGTGGTGGTGGCCGAGGCGGTGTCGCAGGGCTTGACGGTGGCCGAGTACGCTCCCGATTCGCCCGCCCGCGCCGAGTTCTCCAGCCTCGCCAAAGCCGTAGACAAGATCCTGCGCAAGTAAAGCGGAGGGGCGCAAATCGCTAGCGCAAGAGTCCCGCGCCGGCCACGGTGGCGCACGCACTCGTGCGTGCCGCGTCGGCATTCGTGCCGACGCCGCTCTGCTTCCAGCTTGACGACCAGCGATATTCCTCTGCGTGCCCAACCAGCCCCGCTCTTACAGGATTGTTCTCTATGTAGAACTCAATTCGCCTCCACTCCCGCTCATCCCTTACCCAATGGTCATACGATTCTCGCTGCCAAAATGGCTCTCCGGTCCTGCCCAGCAAGCGATTCGCCTCGCGCGCGGTGCAACCTTTCAGCGCCTTCAACAACCGGCTGGGCGGCACCTTCGGCAGCAGCAAGACGTGGACATGGTTCGCCATCACCACGAAAGAAGCGAGTTCATAATGTCCGAGTTCCGCGCCCCGGCGTAGGGACTCCACCACCAGGTTCGCGATGGCGTCCTGGCGAAGAAACATGGGACCACTGCAAGCCATGTCCAACTGGCGGTCCAGCCAGGCGAAAGCCTGACCGGCCGAAGCTTTGTGGGGCGGCGGAAAGCGGCACGGGCGGACGGCGCCGTGAAGGCCCCAGGTAAGA
>DASWZP010000114.1:0-3368 GCA_036404395.1 Bryobacteraceae bacterium
GGGCGCGCAGGCTGGCCAGCTTGGCGGATTCGCCGCGGAAGCGTTCCAGCGCGGCTTTCTCTTCACGCTCGAAACGCTTCTGGCGCAACGAGAGCTCATCGAAATTCACCAGGTGGCCGTCGAAATCGGCGCCATCCACACAAGCGAATTTCATTTTGCCGCCGACCGTCACGCGGCACGATCCGCACATCCCGGTGCCATCCACCATGATCGAATTCAGGCTGACTACGGTGGGCACGTTGAACGGCCGGGTGGTCTCCGAGCAAGCCTTCATCATCGGAATCGGGCCGATGGCCACCACTTCGCTCGCATCCGTCACGCGCTCGAGCACGTCGGCCAGCGCGTGGGTGACGAAGCCCTTACGCCCATAACTGCCGTCGTCGGTAGTGACGACCAGCTCATCGCTCACCGCGCGGAACTCGTCTTCCCAGAACACCAGGTCGCGGCTGCGAAAGCCCACGATCGAGACGGTGCGGTTGCCCATCTGCTTGTATGCGCGCAGTTGCGGATATACCGGCGCCACGCCCAGACCGCCGCCGACCAGCACCACCGTGCCCGGCAGCTTGCGGATGTGGCTGGGCAGCCCCAGCGGCCCGATGAAATCGAGTATCGTGTCGCCCTCGCCGAGCGTCATCATCTCGAAGGTGGTCTTGCCAACCGCCTGGATGACCACCGTGACGGTGCCGCGCGCGGCGTCGAAGTCCGCTACCGTCAATGGGATACGCTCACCGTGCTGGTCGATGCGGGCCATGATGAAATGGCCCGGCCGCGCCGCCCGCGCCACGTCGGGAGCGGCTACTTCCCACAAAAATGTCGTTGGGCCGAATTGCTTCCTATGGATGATGACAAACACTACACTTCTCCGGAAGCCACATGGTATCAAGATTACGGATAAGCAGACCGATTAAGGTGTTAAACATTCGGTTTAGGGATCCTGAAGAGCCGTCGCAACACTCCGGTGCTAGCGCGCCTGGCGGCCGGCATAGACTTCGGCGGCGCGGCAGCCTCGATCCGGGCGCTCATCGTCGAGCGGCAGTTCCTCGATCAACTCGGCATCTGACGCGGTATGAAAGGAGACTACGGCCCAATCCACATCCGCCATCACAGGCCGGTGCCACATGTTGGCCGGAATCGATAGCCATCGATTTTCGATACTCTCGTTGGGCTCGCTGCGCAGGTGGTTTGAAACCCAGCGTACGCCGTTCCACGTCCGCATGTCGGCCCAGCCCTGATATGACATGACGCGCTGAATGCTGTTGGGATGCCGTTCGGCGCCCGAGGAATTACGGGCGCGGAGGACGAAGACCCAACTGGAAGCGATGCCGGCGGGGAGCGGGGCGTAGATATTTAGCGGCACGGTGCGCCAAGCCAACCGTGTGGTGGGATCGCGCTTGAGGATGGAGGCGACGTCTTCCACCAAGGCGGACAAGAACGTCGCCGCCCGCGGCGCGCGGACTGCCTGGTCCAGTGACTCGAGGATGTCGCGTTCGGAACTCACTGCAACAAGCCGTCTCAGATGTGCTACTGCACCACGCCGGCGCCGGCCTGCGGCTCGAGCTTGATTTCGCCGAACGCGCTTTCATACTGGGTGACGTTCTGCTGCAAAACATTGAGCACCGCCTTGGCCTGCTGCGGGCTGACATAGATGCCTTGAAAATTGTGGATGGCCACGTTATCCGGCGACGTCTGGCTGACGCGGCCGAACAGCAGAAAGAAATCCCACAAGTTCACCCGCACCTGGACACTGTTGGCGTAGTTCTCGCGGTATTCGGGCGACTGAATGAGTTGGATTTTAGGAGGAGCTGGAGTCATTGTCTTTTCAGCGTAGCACCCGTCCCGCCGGGCGGGATTTAAGAATCTTAACGAATGTTTCCGAACCTTGGGCCCTCCACGTGCGTCCGATGGAGTGAGGGGAAATGGTCATGAAAGCATTTATTGAAGGCCACACGTCAGGGCAGGTTTTCTGCCCGATTTGCACTCATACGGTCCCGGCTGAGCTTGATTTGCGGGGCAAACGCGCCAAGGTCGCCGTTGGCGAGCGCTGCCCGCGTTGCCAATCGTCGCTGGAAGTTGCGGTGATTGTGCAGATTCCGGAAGCTGCTTAAAAAGCGCGTTAGCCCGCTTAGTACGAGCTAGCCGAGGAAACAGCTTGTCCCTCTGTGCGGTTTCTGCCATAGTGGGATGAGCATAGGGACGCCATGCGACGCAAGGTGACTCCAAAACCCGACCAGGTGGTTCCCGCGGAACTGCTGGAACTGGCCCGCCAAGCCGTCTCCCTGGACAGCTTGAAGAAGCCGGCCGGCAAGTGCTCGGTCTGCGGGGCCGAGACCGCCGATGGCTCCGACGAGCCGCTATGCTGGGTTTGCCGTCGCCTCAAGATCAGCGCCTGGCGCGACATCGAGCACCAGATGCCGATGCAGGAATAGCGTCGTGGCGCGGGCCGTCTGGCCTGCAGAGCCGAGAGTCATCTCGGCTTTTCTGGCCGCCGCTATTTAAGCGAACAGCATTGCTCTCAACTCAGTTGATCTAACATAGCCAGGATCGCGCGCATCTGCTCGACGTACGCACGCTGGGACTTCACAATGGCACTGCTTCCCGAAGAACGGCGTCGCGGATCAGAGGGCTTAGCGAGCGGCGAATCACGACCTGCACAGGCCGTCCCAGGAGTTGCTCGAGGTCGGCGACCAGGCTACCCGGAAACCACGGTGTTGTGTCGCCGGTTACGTCGACGAGGAGATCTACATCGCTTTCGGGCGTGTCCTCGCCGCGAGCCACCGAGCCGAAAAGGCGGATATTGCCCGCGCCGTGCCGCGCGGCCACCCGCAGGATTTCGTCGCGATGCTCCCTCATGCGCTGACCGGTGCTCATCCATCCACTATTGTATCGTTCGGTCGGCGAGACGGGCGGAGCACTGGTGCGGCCTGCTGACAATGGAATCCGACGATCTCTACCGCCTCAATTCGCTTGCCGGATGCTGAGCGCCGTCACCTGCCGAACCCACCTGGCAGCCCGCTTCTCACCCGGCGCCACCAAACGAAACGGTCCTTCCTTCTCCGACAGTGGCTTGCCATCCCGCATGGTGATCACGTACACGGATTTGTCCATGAAGGTGGAATCCAGCTCCGCCCATGCGAATGTCGCGCGGTAGCCGTCCTTGGCTTCCACCAGCAGGTAGTACGACGCCGCCGTGCTGTGAAACTTCTCGCCCGCCGGCACAGCGACCTTGGCGAGCACGTCCGCCAGCAGGACACCTTCGAACGTCGCCGGTGTTCCGTGATCGGTGACCTTCACGGTCTGCTGCGGCAGCTTCGCAAGGTCGGTAACGGAAAGCGTGGCGCTCGTGCCGCCGACGCCGTGAACGACCAACG
>DASWZP010000115.1:0-13261 GCA_036404395.1 Bryobacteraceae bacterium
GCTGGCCAAGGCCGCCTGGGTCGAGCTGTTGAACCCCTCCGCTGTGATGGGTGCCGGCGCGCTGGTCGTCGAGGCCGACGGCGCCCGCCGCTTCGAATATAACCCGCGCTTTGAGGTCGTGATGCGCCAGATTCCGAAAGGCGCCATTTACGACCGCAACGGCCTGCCGCTCGCGACCAGCGACTGGAGCGAGCTCGAAAAGCATCGCGCCGAGTACGCCGCGCTCGGCGTCGATATCGATCGCGCGGTAGCCCGCACCGACAATCGCCACTATCCGTTCGGTGGCCTGATGTTCGATCTGCTGGGCGATCTGCGCACCCGCACCCGCTGGGCCGCCGGCAACACCGCGTTTGTCGAGCGCGATTCCGCCCGCCGCCTGCGCGGTTATGACGACCGCCCCACGCTGGTGGATGTGAAGAATCCGAAGACCGGCGCGATCGAGCGCGTGATCCTCTATGATTACCGCGAACTGGTTCCCCTCGTGCGCCATCGCTACGATCCCAACAGCCCCGAGGTGCGCCGCGTGCTCGACCGGCCGCGGGACATTCATATGTCGATCGACGCGCGCCTCACCGTGCGCGTGGCGGCCATTCTGCGCGCCGCGCTGGTGAAGGCGGGCCTCGAGAAAGGCGCGGCCGTGGTGCTCGATCCCTCGTCCGGTGACCTGCTGGCCGCCGTCAGCCTGCCGTTGCCGCCCGATCGTCCTCCGGCCGAACCGGCAGGCGAGCGGGCCAATCCCTTCCTCGACCGCGCCCGCTTCGGCCTCTACCCGCCGGGCTCCACGTTCAAAGTGGTCACCGCCATGGCCGCTTTGCGCAAGGACCCGCAGCTTACCGAGAAGACGTATGAATGCATTCGCCTCTCCGATGGCCGCGTCGGCAACTTTATCAAAGGGTCCAAACGCCCCATCCGCGACGACATCGAGGATCAGGCGCCGCACGGAACCGTCGACATGGAGCGCGGGATCGTGCTTTCCTGCAACGCCTACTTCGCCCAATTGGGCGCATACGACGTGGGCGCCGAGCCGCTGCTCGAAACCGCCGGACTGCTCGGCATTTCCGTGGCCGCGCCCGCCACTGCCGCGCAACTGCGCAAATCACTTCCGCAATCCTCCTACGGGCAGGGACAAGTGGTGGCGTCGCCCTTCCAGATGGCGCGCGTGGCGGCCACCGTGGCCACCGGCGGCGTCATGCCGCAGGGCCGCTGGATCGCCGACGAAACCAATCCGCGGACCGCGCCGCCGCAGCCCGTGTTGACCGCCGATGCCGCCGCCACGCTGGGCAGGTTCATGCGGGAAGTGGTGACCTCCGGCACCGGGCGGCGCGCCGAGTCCTCCGTTCCCATCGCCGGCAAGACCGGTACCGCCGAGCTGGCCGGCGCGCCTTCGCACGCCTGGTTCATCGGCTTCGCTCCCTATGGCGCCGGCCCGCGCAAAATCGCCTTCTCCATCCTGGTGGAAAATGGAGTGTACGGCGGTACCGCTGCCGCGCCCGCCGCCGCGCAAATCGCCGCCGCGGCGCTCGAACTGGGCCTGATTCAGCCATGAGACTGTTTTCCGAAATCGAAAAGACCATCGAACGCGGCTTCCGCAAGTTCGCCGAGCGTGTCTTCGGCGCCGCGCAGTCCGACGAGTTGCTGCTGGTGCATCGCGCCATCCTCGACGAAATCGAAACCAAAGTCCAAACCGCCGGCCGCGGCCAACGCATTTTCCCGTACTCGCTGGTGACGGTCACCCTGATTTCCGCCGATGCGGATCGGCGCGCGCTGTATCAGGCCGCTTTCGGCGCCGAAGACCGACTGGAGAGCGATGTCCGGCAAGCTCTCGAAGGCGCCGGTTGCCAGTTGTCGCGCACTTTTTCGGTGGATGTCAAAACCGCCGAATCCGGCGACCGCGCGTTCGGGATTTCGTACGGCACCGCGGCACCCGCTCCGCCGGCGCCGGCCAGCCTGGTGGTGGTGAAGGGAAAAGCCGAAAGCGAAACGTATGCGCTCTCCAAGCCGCGCACCAACATCGGCCGCCTGGCGGAGCTGACCGATGCCGAATCGCGCGTCGTCCGCCGCAATGACCTGGTCTTTCTCGAAGGCGCCGACGAGGCCAACAGCACCGTCTCGCGCAAGCATGCGCACATCCAGTTTGCGGCTGGCGAATACCGCATCGCCGATGATGGCAGCGAGTTCGGCACCCGCGTCTTCCGCGACGGCCGCTCCATCGACGTCCCCGCCGGCAACCGCCGCGGCGAAAAACTCCGCTCCGGCGACGAAATCCATCTGGGCCGCGCCTGCCTAAGCTTTCAGTGGTAGGGCACGCTTTAGCTTGCCCAAAAACAATAGCGGCCACAGATAAACAGATGAACACCGATTAAGAAGAATTGGCTTATCCGTGTTCATCTGTGGCCCAAAATCCCTTCTCGGCCTTGTTCAGCGGCCTGTTTACCAATCTGGCGACAAGATCTTGCCGCACGGCAGAAAACTGCCGCTCCTCAATCGCCCTCCGCGCTATCGTCAAAAGACTTGCCGTCTGGCCCCCTACCTGCCCGACAGCGGGTTGTGACGCTAGGTCCACTCGCCGGCGAATTGGAACGCTACATGGATCTGCTCAGCGCGCGGCAGAAGCTGGTGGCTTCCAACATCGCCAACGCCGATACGCCCGGCTACCAGACCCAGGACATCGACTTTCAGTCCGAATTCCAGAACGCGCTGGGTGCGCCGCAAGCGGTCGCCGTGGCTGGCCTGGTCAACAAGAATGACGGCAATAACGTCAGCATCGACCGCGAATCGCGCCTGCTGGCGGAGAACGCGCTGCGCTTTCAGGCCGCTTCCACCCTGCTCCATTCCCAGATTCAGCAACTCCGCTCGGCGATCAAGGAAGGGCAGAACTCATGAGCCTGTTCTCGGCGCTTTCGGTGGGCGCATCCGGCATGGCGGCGCAGCGCGCGCGCGCCGAACTGCTGGTGGAGAATCTGGCCAACGCCGAAACCACGCGCACTCCCGAGGGAGGTCCGTACCGCCGCAAGGACGCGGTGTTCGAGTCGACGCCCGTCGGTTCGCCCTTTTCCTCGGTATTCGGCCAGGAGATGGAAGCCGCCAGCGGTGTGGCCGTGGCCTCGGTGGTGACCGATACGCGCGATCCCGAAAAACGCTACATGCCGGGCCATCCCGACGCCGATGCCAACGGATACGTGGCCTTTCCGCGCGTGAACCCGGCCGAAGACATGGTGGATCTGATGGGCGCGGCGCGCGGCTACGAAGCCAACGTGGCGGCCATCGGCGCGGTCAAGGACATGATCCAGCGCTCCATCGACCTGTTGAAGTGAGGCTGAAAACATGGCGTCTCCCATTCTTCCCATTTCGGCTGCGGCGCTGGCCGAACCGCTGCAGGTAGGAAGCGGGACGGGCGGCGCCGATTTCGGCCAGGTCTTTTCGAGCGCCATCCGCTCGGTGGAGGGCGCCGGCCAGCAGGCCCAGGCATCCGTCGAGCGCTTTCTCACCGGCGAGGGCGAGGATCTGCACACGGCGGCGCTGGACGCCACGCGCGCCGAGATGGCCTTCGACATGTTCCTCCAGACGCGCAACAAAGTGGTCAGCGCTTATCAGGAGATCATGCGCATGCAACTTTAGGATTTCTTGAAAAACACGAAACCGGACAGGCCACGGATAAACACGGAGGAACACCGATTTGAAAGCAAAGCTGGGCTTATCCGTGTTCATCTGTGTTCATTCGTGGCCCAAATGATTTTCCGGACTATCGGGAACCTGCGAGCTCGTGCACCCTGCGGGACTGGCAGGTTTGTCAGCAGGAGGGAGGCACTGACTGGACGCACCGGAATTGGCCAGTCGGCCAGATGCCTGCCGAGCGCGGCTCGTTCCGCTGCCGAACGCTGAGAAAGAGGCCTATGTTCGCTTTCTATTTCTTCACGCTCACTCGGCCTCAGGTTTTGGGCCCGTACCACCGATCTGAGGGACAGACCGCTAGTATGCCGGAGCAATCCGCATGAAGAGCGTTTTTGCCAACCTCACCTTGCGCCAGCGCGTCACCGTCGGCCTGATCGTCGTGGCCGTCGCCGCCGCCATGTACGCCCTGGTGCATTGGCAGAAGGAAGCGGACTTCAAGCCGCTCTACACCAGCCTGGCCCCGGAGGATGCCGGCGCGATCGTGCAAAAGCTGAAGGAGAGCGGCGTGGAGTACCGCCTCCCGGAGTCGGGCGGCGTGGTGATGGTTCCCTCCGCCCGGCTGGCGGAATTGCGCCTGACCATGGCGACGGCGGGTTTGCCGCGCTCCGGCCGCATCGGCTTCGAGCTGTTCGACAAGGCGAACCTGGGCGCCACCGAATTCACCGAACACGTCAACTACCGGCGCGCGCTCGAAGGCGAGCTCGAACGGTCGATTATTTGCCTGGCGGAAGTGGAACAAGCCCGCGTCCACATCACCTTTCCCAAGGAATCGGTGTTTCTGGATTCGCAGGAACCGGCCAAGGCCAGCGTGCTGGTCAAGATCCGGCCCGGCGCGCGTCTGGCGGCGGAGAACGTCCAGGCGATAGACCACCTCGTGGCCAGCGCCGTGGAGGGCCTCGCGCCGGACGCGGTGTCGGTTTTGGACATGAACGGCAACCTGTTGGGCCGGCCCGCGGCGGCGGGCGGGCTGGAGGGTCCCGACTCCTCCGAAGCGGTGCTCGAATACCGGCACAAAGTCGAGGCGGACCTGCTCGCAAAAATCGCTTCCACGCTGGAGCCCCTGCTGGGCGCGGGGAAGTACCGCGCGGGAGTTTCCGTCGAGTGCGACTTCGCCGCCGGCGAGCAGAGCGAGGAACTTTACGACCCCGCCCGCTCCGTGATGCTGACTTCGCAACGCAGCGAAGACAACGCCGGCTCCGCCTTCGCGTCCGGCGTGCCAGGCACTCCTTCCACTCTCCCGAGGCCCACCTCGCGCCCGGCCAACGGGGCGGGGCGCAACACGCGCGTCACGGAAAACATCACCTACCAGGCCAGTCGAACGGTCAAAAAGACCCGCCTGCCGGCGGGAACCGTGCGCAAGATGTCGCTGGCCGTGCTGGTAGACCATGAGTTGAGCTGGCAAAAGGACAAGAACGGCTACCAGCGCATCCTGGTGCCGCCGAGCGCCGACAAGCTGAAGGTGGTCCGCGACCTGGTGACGGGAGTCACCGGGTTCAACGCCGAGCGCGGCGATCAGATTACCATCGAGTCCCTGCCGTTCGAGACCACGCTGACCCTGGAGCCTCCGCAGCCGCAGGCCCCGGCGCCGCCCGCCAGACCGGCCGGCCCCCTCGGACTGTCCCTCGACCGCAATACCTTGGTCGTGGCGGCTGGCGCGGCGCTGGGCCTGGTGGTGCTCGGTTTCGCAGCCGCATGGCTGCTGCGCGGAAAGGGCCATGCGCCGCGCGTGAGAGTGGGCCTGCAGCAGGCATTGCCGGGCGGCCCGGAGGGCGCACATCCGCCGGCGGGCGTGGCAGCCCCCGGCTCCAACGTGGAGCAACAAATCGAATCCAAGCTGGCCGAGCGCGACGCGTTGCAACAGAAGGCGGAGGCGCAGGCGCTGAACGCTTTGAACCTGACGCCGGTCATCACCAAGACCGCCGAAGTGCTGGCCAAGCATTTGCGGGAAAAGATCAAGCATGAGCCGGAGACGCCGGCGCAGGTCCTGCGGACGTGGATCCGCGAGGAGGATATGTGACGCCGGGCGAGTGTGGATAGGCGATGATCCTCAACGCCAAGCCGGAAACCGAGACGCTGTCGTCGCTGCGCAGAGCGGCCATGTTGCTGATCGTGCTGGGTGAACAGACGGCAGCCGAGCTATTGCAGCAGCTCTCGGAGGATGATGTCCAAAAGGTCAGCCGCGAGGTGGCCCGCGTCACCTCCATCTCCAGCGAACAGGCCGAAAGCATCCTCAACGATTTCCACCACATGGCGGTGGCGGGCGACTACGTGGCGCGCGGCGGCATCGACTTCGCGCGCAAACTGTTGATGCGGGCGTTTAGCCCGGACACCGCCAAGCGAATGCTGGATCGCCTGTCCAAAGCCTTGGGCGCGGACGCCGCTTCTTTCGATGCGCTGCAAAAAGCCGACCCGCAGCAGCTCGCGAAGTTCATCCACAACGAACACCCGCAGACCATCGCGCTGGTCCTGTCGCACCTCAACGCTTCCCAGGCCGCGGCCCTGTTGAACTCGCTGCCGGCCGGCATGCGCTCCGACGTGGCCCAGCGCATGGCGAGCCTGGACCAGATCTCCCCGGAAATCATCCACAAAATCGCCAACGTGATCGGCCAGAAGCTGCAGGCCCTGGGGGAATTCAGCCGCGAGTCCTACGGAGGCGTACGCGCCGTGGCCGAAGTGCTGAACCGCCTCGACTCCAGCTCGAGCCGGGAGATCCTCAATCACATCGAACAGGCGGACACCAACCTGGCGCAGACCATCCGCCACCTGATGTTCGTGTTCGAGGACCTGCTGTTGATCGATCCCATGGGGCTCAAGGAGGTGCTGGCCAAGGTGGATCGCAAGCTGTTGACGGTGGCGTTGAAGGGCACCAGCGAACAACTGCGGGCGCAGATTCTGGGATGCATGTCGCAACGCGGCGCCGAGATGCTGAAGGAAGATATGGAAGCGCTGGGCCCGATCAAAATCAAGGAAGTCGAAACGGCCCAGCAGTCCATCATCGCCATCGTGCGCCAGCTCGAACAGGAGGGTACCATCAGCCTCAAGGGCACCGTCGGGGAGCAGTATGTCGTCTAAGGTGCTGCCGCCGGACGATGCCGCGGGCGCCGCCCGCTTCGCCTGGAAGCAAGTGCCGCTGTCGGAGACCGACGCCGGGCGGGGGCCGGCGGGTAAGGCGCCGGATCTGGCAGCGGCAACCGCGCGCCTGGAGCGCCAGGCCGAGCAGCGCGCGCGGGAGGCGCACGCGGCCGGGTTTCGCGAGGGTGAGGCGGCCGGGCAGAAGCGCGCCGCCGCCGAGCTGGAGCCGGTGCTCGATCGTCTGGCGCGCTCCATCCGGGAGATGGCGGATTTGCGCGGGGAGATGCGGCGCGAGGCCGAAGCCGACATGCTGCGGCTGGCGCTCGAGATTGCGCGGCGCGTCTTGCGGCGCGAGATGGCGGTGGATCCGGATGCCCTTCGCGGGCTGGTGCTGGCGGCGCTCGAAAAGCTGGAAGGGCGGGAGATCTCGCGCGTCAAGGTGCATCCGTCGCATGCCGCGCTGCTGAGCGAGCTGCTGCGCAAGCGCGGGGCGGGCCAGCCGGTGGAGGTGATCGCCGATGCGTCGCGCGAGCCGGGCGCCGCGATCTTCGAAACCGAGCGCGGCAATCTGGATGCTTCGGTGGATGCCCAGCTACGCGAGATTGAGCGCGGCCTGGCGGATTGCCTGCGGAGGCGCGCTTGACCGATTCCGTCTCGCTGGCGCCGTATTTCGCGGAACTCGAGCGCGTGTCCCCCATGCGCTGGACGGGGAGCGTGACCCAACTGGTCGGCCTGCTGGTCGAGTCGCACGGCCCCAACGTCGCGGTGGGCGATTTCTGCGAGCTGGAAACCGCCGCCGGCCGGCGCATTCGCGCCCAGGTGATCGGCTTCCGCAACGGGCGCGTGCTTTCCATGCCGCTCGAGGAGATCGACGGGCTCCAATTGGGCGATCTGGTGGCGGCGCGCGGCCGGGAGGCGCGCGTTCCGGTCTCGCCGGGACTGCTGGGGCGGGTCATCGATGGTTTCGGGCTGCCGATGGATGACGGCCCTCCCATTGAAGAACAGGCGCAATACAGCCTCTACGGCGCGCCCGTCAATCCGCTCGAGCGCCAGCACATCACCCAGCCTTTGGTCACCGGCGTGCGAGCCATCGACGGCCTTTTGCCCTGCGGCAAAGGCCAGCGCATCGGCATCTTCGGCGGCAGCGGGGTGGGGAAAAGCACTCTCCTCGGCGCCATGGCGCGCGACAACTCGGCCGATGTGACCGTGATCGGGTTGATCGGCGAACGCAACCGCGAGGTCCGCGCCTTCATCGAGAACGAGCTCGGGCCAAAGGGGCGCGCCCGTTCCGTCGTCGTGTGCGCCACCTCGGAACGGCCGGCGCCGCTGCGCGTGCGCGCCTGCTTTGTCGCGCTGGCCGTGGCCGAATACTTTCGCGACCAGGGGGCCACCGTCCTGCTGGTGATGGATTCGATTACGCGCCTCGCCATGGCGCAGCGGGAAATCGGTTTGGCGGCCGGCGAACCGCCCAGCCAGAAAGGATACACGCCTTCCGTTTTCAACCTACTGCCCAAGGTTCTGGAACGGGCGGGGAATTTCCGCCGCGGCTCCATCACCGGTTTCTTCACCGTGCTGGTGGAAGGCGACGATTTCAACGAGCCGATTTGCGACGCGGCCCGCGGCATTCTGGACGGCCACTTCATTCTGTCGCGCCAACTGGCCGGCCAGGGACACTATCCGGCCATCGACATCCTGCACTCGGTCAGCCGGCTGTCGCCGGCCCTTTCCACTCCCTCTCAAATGGCCGCCGCGCGCAAAATGCGCCAGGCGCTGGCCGCTTACCGCGACGCGGAAGACCTGATTCAGCTCGGCGCTTATGTGGCCGGCTCCAATCCGCAGCTTGACGCCAGCATCCGGCTGCGGCCGGAGCTGACCGACTTTTTGCGGCAGGAGCACGGCGTAAGCGCGCCGATCGAAGAGACCCTCTCGCGCATGGAAGAACTAGCCCGCGGCCTCGAAGACGGCGAGCGGATGATTGTCGCGAAACCGGCGAAATCTTAGCCAGAATGGCCACGAACGAGGTGTTAGCCGCGAATGGACACGCTTGAACCTGAAGCTAGAACGAAAATGTAAAACCAAGTGTTGAACCACAATGTGAAGCCAACATGGAGAACCGGGGTTTAGGCCTAAGAGGCTGCTGAAAAAGTCCGAAAAACATCTTTGGGCCACGGATGAACACAGATGAACACAGATGAACACGGATAAAACCATCTTCCTCAATCTGTGTTCATCTGTGTTCATCCGTGGCCATGATGCATTTGCTGTCTTTCAGCAAGCTCCTAAGTACTCATTCATGTTGATTCGTGTTCCTTCGTGGCCCAAACGGTTTTTTTCGCTATGAATGCATTTCGCTTCCCTCTCGAAAAAGTGCTCGGCTGGCGGCGCGCTGAGCTCGATCTGGCGGAGCTCAAGTTCCAGCGGTTGACGGCTGCCGTCGCGGCGGTTGACCACGCGCTCGCCGAACTGGAGACGGCCGGCATCCGGGCCGAGATCCTGGTGCGCGACTGGAGCCCCGTGTGTGGACGCGACCTGGCCGCGCTGGGCAGCTTCCGCCTTCACGTGCGCAAGAAAAACGCGGAACTGGCCGCGCGCCGCGTCGAGTGCGAAGCGCGCCTGGCAGCCGGCCGCGGCGAAATGCTGGAAGCCCGCCGCCGCCTTCGCCTGCTGGAGCGCCTCAGGGACCGCCGCTTCGAGGATTGGCGCCTGGCGCGCGACAAGGAATTGGAAGAGCTCGCCGCCGAATCCTACCTGGCGCGCTGGACCAGCCGTCTCGCCGCCGGCGAGTGAGCGGTGCGCGCTCGGAGCCGCGACCGTGAGGGAGCGGTTGCCAGTGATTGCGCCGGTTATTTCCCGCCCGGCCTTCACGGCGCCAGCAGCTTGCGGTCCCGCATCCAATCCAGCAACCGGTCCGGCCAGTTGCCCACCGGCAGCTTCGATCGCAGGCCGAAGCCGTGGCCGCCGCTGCCATAAATGTGCATCTCCGCCGGCGCCTGCTGCTTCTCCAGATCCAGGTAGAGGTTGACCGTCGTCACCACGTGTGACCGGTCGTCATCGGCGCAAACCAGAAACGTCGGCGGCGCGTCCTTGGGCACCGTGATGGTTCCCGGCCGGTAGCCGGGATACACCACCACCGCGAAATCGGGGCGCGAGCTGGCCCGATCGATCGGATCGGCCGCGCTCGCGTTGCCCGCGTCGAAGCGCGTCTCCATCAGCGCCGCCACCTCGCCGCCCGCCGAGAATCCCATGATCCCGATCCGCGCCGGATCCACGCCCCATTCGGCGGCCCGGCTGCGCACCGTCCGCATCGCCCGCGCCGCGTCCGCCAGGGCATTGCCTTCCACCGTGTAATGGGAGCCCGGCGCACGCGCCAGCCGGTACTTCAGCACGAACGCCGCGATCCCGTTGCGGTTCAAAAAGTCGGCGATTTCCCAGCCTTCCTTGTCGATCACCAGTTGCGAATGCCCGCCGCCCGGCGCCACCACCACCGCCATCCCGCTGGCCTTGTCCTTGGGCGGCAGAAATACGTAGATCGACGGGTAGTGGACTACCGTGAAATTGCTGGGCAGCCTGGCGTCCCCCTTGAACACTTCCGCCGCCGTCTCCCCCTCCGATCCCGGCGCGCCGCTGGGCCAGAGCCGTATCTCCTCGCCGCGTTCGGCGGCCAGCGCCGTCGCCGCCACGAACAAGGCCAATATCCATTGCCTTCGCATAAGCCCTCCCGATCCCTACCACGCTACCACGGGCGAACGAGCGGCCAGGGCTGCGCCCAGGAGTCGGAAGACGGAAGTCAGAAGACAGAAGACAGTATGACGGCAGCGTTGAATTGGCAGCGGACGAGAACGGAATCCTCGTTTACCCGCCGATGAAAGGCCACCGACAAACTCTTCTGGCTTCCTACTTCTGCCTTCCTGTCTCCCGATTTCCTTCTTCCGACTTCTGACTTCTCGCTTCTGTCTTCTCTCTTCCGCAACTTCACTTCCGCATGTACATTCCGTTACGGCGAACATCGGCTTTTTCCGCCGCGTCGAGCGTCTATGTGATAGCTTCTAGAGAGGAGAACCATTGAGTTTCGAAGCTCCCGCTGCCTTCCTTCTTCAGACTGATCTTGTCCAGATGGTTCAGGAGGCCGGTCCCGCCGGTTGGGTGGTCCTGGTCATCCTGGTCGTTTTTTCCATTTTTTCTTGGGCCGTGATTTTCTCCAAGGCGAGCGCGCTCTCTGGCGCGCGCAGAATGAACTGGCGATTTCTCCGCGCGTTCCGCAAGGCGGCCGTGCTGGACGCCGCGATGGTGGCCAGCAGCGAACAGTACCGGCCATCCCCGCTGGTTTCCGTCTTCGATTTCGGCTATGAGGAAGTGGAGCGGCAGGTCAAGTCGCGCGGCCGGCTGAACAACCGCACCGCGCTCGAACGGGCGCTCCAGTTGGGCGTCAGCGAGGAAGTCGCCAAGCTGGAGCGCAACATGCACTGGCTGGCCATCACGGCTTCGGTTTCGCCGTTCATCGGCCTGCTCGGCACGGTGTTGGGCATCATTCGCACCTTTAATGCGCTCGGCCATCAGGGCTCCACCAGCCTGGCCGCCGTGGGTCCCGGCATTTCCGAAGCCTTGATCGCCACCGCGCTGGGCCTGTTCGCCGCCATCCCCGCGGCCCTCTTCTATAACCTGTTCGGCAACCGCATCCGCGAGATGGGCGCGCGCCTGGACGATTTCGCGCTCGAGTTTCTCAACCTGGCGGAGCGCAGCTTCAGCGAGTAGCCATGGCATTCTCTTCCATCGGCGGCAACGGTCACGCCTCCCGGCGGCGCGGCGGCGCCGGCCTGGCGGAGATCAACATCACCCCGTTTGTCGACATCCTGCTGGTGCTGCTCATCATCTTCATGCTCACCGCTCACGTCATGCAGTTCGGCCTGGAAGTGGACGTGCCGCACACCAGGTTCGTGAAGGACACCGCGCAGGAAATGCCGGTGGTGAGCATCACCAAGGATGGCACTTCCTATCTGAACGGCAAACCGACCAACATCCACGACCTGGCCAAGGCCATTCGCCAGCGCTTTGGCAAGGCCAAGGGTGTGTACGTGAGCGCCGACAAGGAAGCCATCTGGGACGTGATCGCCCAGGTGACGGCGGAGCTCGGCGCGGGCGGTTTCCAGGTCAACATGGTGACGCAACCGGAAGACAGCTCCGGCACGGGCCGAAGGTAATGACGCAGCACGTCGACATCCTCGATCAGCCGGATCGCCTGGCCGGCTGGTTCGTGCGCTCGTTGGGGCTTCACCTCGGATTGATTCTGGCGCTGCTGTTTTACGGCTTCGCATTCCGTCACAAGGCGGAACAGTGGGGCAGCCCCACCGGCGGCGGCATGGGCGCCGTGGCGGTGAACCCGGTGGCGCGCATTCCTCTGCCCGCCCGCCAGTCGCCCGAAAATCCGGTGGCCAATCAGACCGAATCGCAGGTGCCCACGCCGCCGCCCGAACAGCACCACAAAACGCGCGTCGTCGAAACCGAGCCGGACGCCATCCCCATCCAGGGCCGCAATGCGCAGAAGCACACCAGTGAATCCGCGCCCAACAAGTTTCGCGAGCAGCAACAGGACCGGCCCAACCAGCTCTATAGCGAAGCCGGCCAGCGCGTGAGCTCGCCGATGTTCGGCATGCCGGGTGGGGGCGGCGTTGGGGTTGGAGAAGCGTCGCCGTTTGGGACCCAGTTCGGCTGGTATGCCAAGTTGATCGTGGACCGGGTGGGCCGCTCCTGGCGCACCAGCGACCTGCGCAGCGTCACGCAGACGGCGGCGGTGACCTTCGTCGTGAAGCGCGATGGTTCGGTAAGCCACGTCCATATTACACAAGCCAGCGGCAATGCGACGCTCGATTTTTCCGCCCAGCGCGCCGTTTTTGACGCCTCGCCTTTCCCCCATCTGCCGGATCAATACCCGCGCAACGATGCGGAAGTGGAACTGCTGTTCAGCCTAAAGTGAGGAAAACCATGAACCGTCTGGATCTTCGAGCGTGTGCCGCCGCACTCCATGCGGCGTACCGCTCCCTCTGGTCGAGACTGCCGTCGGAGCCACGACTGCCGTGGCGCGGGCTGTCAAGCCTGCTGAGCCGAGATTCGTCTCGGCTTTTCTTCCTTCCATGCCGGCGCGATTCGCTTTCGGAGCCGGGCCCAGGGGGCACCCCGTCAGGGAGCGGTGTTTCCGTAGCATCGAATCCTACGCTCAAGATATTCGTGTTTATCGCGGCTGCGGCGCTGATGTTACTGCACGCCCAGCAGGGGCCGGACGTGACTGCGCGCGTCATCAAGGGAGCCGAGCTTCCCGTCATCGCGGTTCCCGATCTGCGCGCCGCGGGCCCGGCGCAAAGCTTCATGGCCGCTTTCAACCAGACTCTGTGGGACGACCTGTTGGGCTCCGGCGTGCTTAAGCTGGCGCCCAAGACCCTGTATCCCACAAGCGTTCCCCAGCAGCCGTCGGACTTTCGCCAGCCCCCGCCCGCCAACCAGGCGCCCCGCTCGCGCCAAGGCG
>DASWZP010000116.1:0-5848 GCA_036404395.1 Bryobacteraceae bacterium
AGCCGGTTGAGCTGAAGGACCGTGACCATCTGGACGAGGCCCGGAGTGAGGATCTGCTTCTGCGAAACCTTCAACTGGAGTCTTGGCGACAGGAAGCTCATCCGACTCCCATGATATCACTGGAACAATGCCGGCCCGCGCGGGTATTGCCGAAAATCGGACAATACCCAGCGCGCGGCGAGGCCGGCTGAGAGGGTTATTTCACGGCGATGATGAGATGGAAGCCCGAGCTGAGGTCGGCGCTGCCGACGCCGTTGTACTGGATGGCGATGGGCACTTGCACTGCGGCCAGAACGGCCATGGGAATCTGGACGTTGATTTGCCAAAGGCCGGCGTATCCAGGCGCCAGGCCGGAATAAGTCACCCACTGGCCGTTGGTCGGGTCGCCGGCCAGCAAGGGACCACAATCGTCCACAAAACAGGTCCCGATGGCCACGCGGGGCGTCTGCGGCGTGGTAGCGAAGGTTGGGGGGCCGGGAGCGGCGGCGCCATCGGCGGGCGCGTTGTTCAGGGCTCCCTGGCCAGTGGCATAAATCGAAATGACGCTTCCGCGCGGAGCCGGATTGGTGGAACTGTTCACCGAATAGTCCTGGTTGAGCACGGCCGCCTGATAAAAGCCGCCGTTGAGAAGACATCCGCCGGCGGCGCCGCAGAAGATGGCCGGCGAGACCGGGGTCATGGCCACGGAGGCGGCGCCCAGAACCTGGCCGGTGGAAACCTGGACGATTTCGACGTCGGCGGCGCCGGTGACGGGGGCGCTCATGGGCACCAGGAAATTGATCTGGCCGGGCGCCACAAAGTACAGCGGCGCGGCGGCGCCGTTGAACATGACCTGCTCATCGGCGAGCGTAACCGGCATGGGATACCCGGTCAGCGCGGCGTACCCCGGCGGAGTGGGTATCGATGGGGTCTTGAACTGGGTCTGCGAAGCTATTGGGTACAGGCTGGCGACGACACCGGGCGCCAGCGGCTGGCCCTGGTAAGTAGCCTGGCCATTCTCGCCCGCCAGGCCCTGATAGTAAACCGCGACGCGGCTGGTGGCATCGGCCAGGAACAGGTCTCCATATTGATCCTGGGCCACTGCCAGCGTGGTGGACTGGGCCTGCACGGTGCCCGTGGACGCGGGATTCAACTCCAACGTGTCGTACTTGGGATAGCGGATGGCGGTGGTTCCCGTGGTGACCCAGATCTCACCGGTGGACGGGTTGACGAAAATGCCCTGCGGACCCGACAGATTGGGCAAACTGAGGATGGGGTCGGCGGAGGCTGGCGCCGTCAACACGTTATTGGGATCGCCGAAAATCTGCACGCGGCTATTGCCGGGGTCGGTAACATACACCTGGCCGTTGGTATCGGTGGCGATGTGGTGCGGCGAGTTGAGCTTGTTGGGGGCCGAACCCGGAGTGACGGTCACAAAATCCGGCTGTCCGAACACCTTGGTGGCGGCCTTGCCATTGTCCGCCGGGGCGTTGAAGGTGGTTTGGCCGCTCGAAAAGGGAATATAGAGAACGCGATGGTCGACGATATCGGACACCAGCAGGCCGTTGGTGCCGGTAAATGCAAGGCCATAGGGCGCATACATATTGACCGCGCTGGGATCGGTGATCGGAGCACCGGTAAGGCTGGTCTGGCCCAGCACCAGGTCGGCGGATTCCATCACCTTTGTCTGCGGCCAGTTGGCAAAAGGCGCCGGAAAACGGACCACGCGGCTGTTGTAGGTGTCGGCCACGTAAAGGTTGCCGTTGGAATCGGTAAGCACGCCGGTCGGGAAGCAAAGGCCGTTAGCAGTCGCCTTGGTCACGTCGCCGGAAGGATAGTTGCAAAGCGCGGTGTTGAAATCCGGTTCGCCGATGACGATCTCGTTACTGGCCTGCTGGCCTTGCGGCACTCCCGTGGCGTAGAGCTTGCGGGCATCGTAAAACCCCATTACGCGATGGTTACGCGCATCCGCCACGTAGAGATGGGGCACCGGGCCTGTGGTATCGAGGGCGATGCCGGCATCGTAGGCGGGCTCGCCTTGAAGGATGGCCTGGCCGTTATAAAACTGGAATTCGCGGCCTTCGATGAGGTTGGGCGAATTCATAGTCATCGTATCCTGCCCAAGGACCCGCGTCGCGTTGCCAAACGGCGCCGTACCGGATTGGTTGGGCATCACCACCACGCGGTTGTTGCCGGTATCCACTACGAACAGTTCGCCGGTGGACGGCAGGAAGGCCGCCGTTAACGGGCCCCAGAATACCCCCGCGTTGGCGGGCGGAGTCAGCACGGTGGGAATCGTATTCGCGTTGGCGCCGACAGTTAGGAAGGAACCGTTCTGGCCGAGCACGGCGGTCGCCTCCGGGGAGAAATAGGTGCTCGCGCTGGGCCAGCCGGCATAAGGCGGAAAGATCAAAATGCGGCTATCGTTGGTGTCGACCACGCCCACGCTGCTATCGGCCAGGAAGAAGATGCCGCCCGGATTGGTGAAACGGGTTTGATTGGAAATCGCTTGCAGTTGGGCGGTGGTGAGGTTCTGGAGGGCCGTTCCTCCCAGGACTCCCATGATGCGCGCGGCGGATTTGCCGCTGGCAAATGGGGGAGTGAAGACCAGCACGCGGTTGAGGAGCCCGCTCGGGTCGGCATCGGAAACATAGAGATTGCCGGCCGTGTCGAAGGCCAACTGGGAAGGCACCGCAAACTGGTTGGCGATTTGCTGCCCGGTGGACGGGTTCAGCGCGGGCTGCAGGCTGTTGAAATCGAGTTGACCCAACTCGACGGTAGCTTGCAAGAGCCCGCCTCCGCTGTTGACAGCGGCGGCAGGGAACATCAGCACGCGGCGGTTGCCGGGGTCCGTGACCCACATGTTTCCGCTGCTATCGAAGGCGATGCTGGCGAGAAGCGCCGACCCGCCGGGGGCGAAAGACAGACCCGCGTTGGTAGGGGAGCCGCTCGGATAATTCACCAGGCCCGATTTCAGCGACGGCTGGCCGACGTACAGATCCGGTGTGGGATACGACCCGGTTTGGGCGAACTGCGTGAAGGGCTCCTTATAGCGCAATACGCGGTTGTTGCCGCTGTCGGCGACGTAGAGGTCGCCGTTCCAAACCGCAAGGCCAGTGGGCTCGTTCAAGCCGGTGGTAAAGACGGTGCCCGGACCGGCCTTGAAAGTCGTGTACTTGTCCGGCTGTCCGATCACCAGGTCGGCCGGCTGCCCGTTGGTGAAGCCGGTCGAGTTCTTCCATGCCAGGACGCGGTTGTTCAACGTGTCGGCCACATAGACGTAGGGCGGCGAAGCGGCGAAATCGAAGGCGATGCCGGTGGGACTCCACAATTCGCGGCCTTCCACGAGGTTGGGGTTGCCGGTCTTCGGGATCAGCAGCGGCTGGCCGATCTGACGCGACGGGCTGCCGTTGAGCGTGACCGGGGTGACCGGGGTGGTTTGCGTTTGCGAATCGGCCGCCGTGGCGGACGACAAGAACACGATGGAAAAAACAAGGCACGCGTATTTCATTGAAGTTCCTGGCGGGCGCGGACACGGAGGTGCGCTCCCTAAGAGGATAGCAGACCGGGCCGAAAGGTTGAATACGAGCAGGTACTGGTCGGGAAAGTCCAGTACCTCGACGATGGGCGGCGACGAGAACCGGCGTAAGTGGCGCGTTATCGGCAGCGGGCTGGCGGGGCCTGGCTGTGCCAGCGGTGTTGCGGCCGAGAACCGACCTTACGGGCGAGTGCTTCGTGGAGGCGGGGCGTGCCTCCCCAACGGGCGGCGCACGGGGCGGGCGCGTTTCAGATGCGCGTTGAGATGGCCGATGGAGGCGAACTGGCCGGCATAGATGGCGGTGCGGGTGGGGCTGGGCTTGCGGCGCGGGTCGAAATCGCGGCGGCGGAAGAGGTCGGAAGAGGCAATCACGGCCGCGCCCATGGGGTGGTATTCGTAGGTGCCTTGCGCCCACGCGACTTCGGTGTCGAGCCAAAGATAGAAGCCCATCGGCTTCATGTTAACGCGTCGCCGGTAGGACGGACGATCGGGTTTTGTCGTCTGTGGTTGGCTGCCTGCTACGGGCGGCGACAGGCCACAAAAAGCGATGGCCCGTCCTACCGCCGGAAACGCAGCTCGTCCTTGAAGGCTTCCAGGCAGTTGTAGACGATGGGGCAGACCGAGGCGCGGTCGGCGAACTGCCACATGCGGCTGGCAATGGAGCCGTTGCCGCGCACCAGATGAGGATAGCGCTGGCAGATGGCGGGGCGCGCGTCGTACACGGAGCAGAGTTTGCCTTCCAGAAACACGCAACCGGGGCCTTCAGTGAACTTGAGGACGCGTGTCATCATCCCCTCGTCTTTTTCGAGCATCGTGTAATCGGCGATGAACCGTTCCGCGGTAATGCGGAAATGCCGCGCCAGCTTTTCGATGTCGCGTTCGGTGACCTCGGTGGTCGAGGTCTTGCAGCAGTTGGCGCACTGCGTGCAATCGATCTGCTCCTGAATGCCTTCGGCGATGCGCCGCAGAATGCGGTCGGAGTGATCGCGCGATTTCATGAAGCTGCGAAAGCGGAAGTTCTCGTCGCGCTTCTTTTCGCCCAATTGCTGAATCTGTACCAGGTCGGTGATCATGACAGGCGGCTGGCTCACGGATACGATTGTGCCACAAGCGGCGGAGCGGGGTAAGAAGCCTTGAAGGAACGATGGCCACGCATGAAAAGACGGATAAACACGGGCGGGCAAGGCGTGTTCTATCCGTGTTCATCCCTGGCTCAGAAGCGAACGCTCCGCTCTTCGCACGCTACCGCTTGAGCCGGCGAGCGAGGGCCGCGCATTCCTCGACGCGCAGCAGCCAGGCGGCAGCCAGGTATATGGCGCCATAGGTCGCGATCACCGCCAGTCCGAAGACCAGCGGGTGATGGCCGCCGAGCGCGAGCTTCATTCCCCACGCGGCGGCGGCCGCAATCACGGCGGCGAGCCAGAGGCGGGCCACCAGCGATCCCGGCAGGCCGGTGCGGCCGATGCGGGCGTTGAGCGTGCGGCGCAGCAGCGCGAATTCCACCCATCCGGCCACGCCGGCGGATGCGGTGAGCCCGGCTACGCCCCACTTCGGATCGATGCCGATCCAGCGGGGCAGCGGAATGGCGCACAGGTAGCCGAGCCCGGTGGTGAGAATCACGCGTACCACGGCGAAGCGGAGCGGCGTGCGGGTATCGCGCAGCGCGTAGTATGCGGACGAATAAAGGCGCCCCAAGGTTTGCGCCAGCAGGCCGACCGCGGAGCCGGCCAGGATGGCCCATACATATTGCGAATTGGCGGCACTGAACCGGCCGGTTTGAAATAGCACCGCGGTGATGACGCCGCCAAGCGCCAGAAAGGCCATCGCGGAAGGCACGATGAAAAAAGCGATCCGGCGCAGTCCGAAATCGAGGCGATGGCGCAGGAGGGCGGCCACTTCGTCGGCGGCGCCCAGCGCGCTCGACATGGCGGGCAATTCAGCCGCCGATACCGACATGCCGAACAAGCTCACCGGCAGCAGGTATAGCGTCTGCGCGTTGGTGAGGCCAGCCACCGCGCCGGTGCCCAACAGGCTGGCCAGCAGCGCGTCCACGTATCCGCTGATTTGTACCACGCCGCGGCTGAAGAACACCGGCCCGAAATTGCGCAGCACCTCCCGCACTTGGGGCGCGCCGGTATCGAGGCTCGCCCGCAGCCTGTGCGCCAGGCGCAAAACAACCGGAAGCTGCACGCCGAATTGCAGCGCGCTGCCGGCGACAGATCCCCAAGCCAGCGTGACTGCGAGCTCGGCTGGCGGCTGGCGGCGGAACAGCATCAGGGCGGCGATCATGGCCAGGTTCCACACCACCGGCGCGGTGTAGGAGAGAAAGAA
>DASWZP010000117.1:0-5216 GCA_036404395.1 Bryobacteraceae bacterium
ACAATTGCCGCGACCACTTTGTCGCTGACACCTGCGCCCTTCAGGGCTATCAGCCCATCGGTGGAGGTGTCATAGGTGCCCGGTTGCGTGTTGATGGTGCTGACAATCAGGTCTTCCGACAGGCCAGCTCTCACCAGCTTGACGACGGCGTCGTTGTTGAGCGACTGCTGCGATACTAGCAGTGGGGAAAATGCCAGAAATATGAGTGGGAAAAGCCTCTTGCGCATGCAGTTTCTCCTTAACACCGTACTCTCATGTTGGACTTCCAGGTCCGATTTAGTATAAACCAAACCGCCGTCTTTTGGTCCTGCGAGCTGCATTTTGCCATCCAGAGATATTGCCATCCAGACGCAGATGAGGGCAACGGAAGGCACTGAAGCGGTCATCCTGAGGTTTCCCAACCCATGGCCGCGGCCAAATCCCGCTACACTCAAGGTAGTGAGTCCGACTTTTGCCGGGCTGCGCGCGTCTACACACCAGGAGCCAAGGCTTGATCTTTCGGGCGGTCGAGGATGGCGATCTGATTCGCCAGGCTTCCCGGGGCAGCGTGGAGGCGTTCAACCTCCTTGTGTCCCGGTGGGAGAAGCGTGTCTACAACTATCTCCTGCGGCTGACCGCGAACCGTGAAGACGCTTTGGATTTGACGCAGGACGTGTTCCTAAAGGCGTATCAGAATCTTCGCAAGCTGGATGACACGGCGCGTTTCGCGCCGTGGCTGTATCGCATCGCCCATAACGAGGCCTATTCCATGTTTCGCAAGCGAAGGCCGGAGAGCGATGTGGCGGATTTGCCGCCGGCGGCGACGGAGACTGGAATCGCGGTGGGAGGCAACCCGGTTTTTCCCATCGAATTGAGCCTGGCGGTGGCCAGCGCGCTCAGTCGGCTAACGCCCGAACAGCGCGAGGCCGTGACGCTGAAGATCTACCAGGGATTCAAATTCGAGGAAATGGCCGAGATTCTCTCCTGCCCGGTTTCCACCATCAAGAGCCGCCTGTATACGGCGCTGGAACTGCTGAAGATCGAGCTGGCTCCGATTGAGGCACGAGGTGTGTCATGAGTTGCTCGCCATTCGATTTGAAGGATTATTTTTTCGAGGAGCTGGACGGCGCCCAGCGCAAGCAAGTGGAAGCGCACGTCACCGGCTGCCGCGCCTGCCGGGAAGAACTGAGCCGGCTGCGGCTGACCGGAACCACGCTCCTGAGCCTGCGGGAAGAAGAGATTCCGCGGCGGATCGCTTTTGTTTCCGATCCCGTCTTCGAGCCTTCGGCCTTGAGGCGCTGGCTGGCCGGGTTCTGGAACACGCCGGCGCGGCTGGGCTTCGGCTCGGCGGCGCTGGTTTCGGCGGCGCTGGTGGTGTTCGCGTTGGCGCGGCCGGCGCCCATCCAATTGGTGCACGTTCCCATGCCGGTGGCGCAGACCGCGCCCACCGTGCAGACGGTTTCCGAGGCTGCCATTCAAGCCCGCATCGACCAGGCGGCCGACCGCGCCGTGGCGGCGCGCACCCAGCAGCTTAAGGATGAGGTGGCTGCCGAGCGGCAGAGGTTGCTGATGGTGGCGGCGGAGCTCGAAGTCGATAACCGGCGTCAGCACGCCCTATACATGTCGGCGGCCGAATACGGCCCGCCGCGGCAGCCCGCCTTGGAGGCGAAATGAGACCCGCGCTTGCCATCCTGCTGGCTTTGGCGCCACTTTCGGCGCAGGTGGCGCGGCCGGTTTCGGCCAAGGCCCGCGTGAGCGCCACGTTGCAGGCAGCGCCGGCGCGCGTAACGCTAGCCTCGCTGGCGGCGATCGCGCGCGGCTTCGACCGCGACCTGCGCATGTTCGCGGTGACCGACCCGATCGACGTGCTGGGCAACACGCGCGGCATTTACCTGGAGGGCTTCGGCGCGGTGTTCACCACCGAGTTGAGCCCCGTCCTGACGCCTGGGTTGAACCCGTTCCAGCCCAACATCAGCGAACAGGACAAGGCCAAGGTGCGGCAGCGCAAGCTGGACCGCCTTCCGGCGGTGGAGCGGCTGATGAACTCCATGCTGCAATCGGCCGCTAAGGATCTGTTAGCGGTGCCGGACGACCAGCAGATTGTGGTGGCGGTGAATTTCGTTTATTTGCCCTATGAAGACACCAGCGGCCTGCCCGGCCAGATGGTGGTGAAGGCCACGCGGCGCGCGGTTTTGAACGGCGCGCAGACCGAAGCCACGGTGACCAATCAGTGACGCCCGAGCACCTCGTACCGCAGCCCGGCGCAGCGCCCCCGGTGGGCGTGCTGCGCTTTCAGCGGCTGGGCGAGATGCTGGTGGAGCGCAGGAAGATCGAAGCCGAAGAGCTGGAGCGCGCGCTCGAACTGCAACGCGAGCGCGGCGACAAGCTGGGCAAAATCCTGGTGGATATGGGACTGGTGGCGCAGCGTGACGTGCTGGCCGCGCTCAGCGAGCAGTTGGACGTGCCGCTGGTGACGATTGACGGGCCGCCGCCCTCGGCGCCGGAGATC
This sequence comes from Bryobacteraceae bacterium, assembly GCA_036404395.1. Taxonomy (GTDB): domain Bacteria; phylum Acidobacteriota; class Terriglobia; order Bryobacterales; family Bryobacteraceae; genus Bog-375. The sequence goes on from DASWZP010000117.1 coordinate 2,489, forward strand.
GAAGGGCTGTCGTACCGTTTCCTGCGGCAATCGCGCGCGTTTCCGGTGGCGCTGAACGGCTCCGTGCTGACGGTCGCCATGGCCGACCCGATGGATTTCGAAACCGCGGCCGCGATCGGGTCGTTTTCGGGCCTGGAGATTCGGACGGCGCTGGCGGCCGAGCAGGAAATCCTCGACGCGGTGGACAGGCACTACGCCGACGGCGAGCGCCAGGTGCTGTCCGGCGGCGGCGAGGACGAAGAGGCGCTGGCCGATCTCGAGCACTTGCGCGACATGGCCAGCGAAGCGCCGGTGATTCGCCTGGTGAACGCCATGATCGCCGATGCGCTCGAAAAGCGGTCGAGCGACATCCACATCGAACCGTTCGAGAAGGAATTCCGCGTGCGGTTCCGCGTGGATGGCGTGCTGTCCAGCCAGGAAACGCCGCCGCGCGAGCTGAAGGCCGCCATCATTTCCCGCCTCAAGCTGATGGCCAAGCTGAATATCGCGGAGCGGCGGCTGCCGCAGGACGGACGCATCAAGATCAAGATTCTGGGGCGCGAGGTGGACTTGCGCGTTTCCACGCTGCCGACGCTGTATGGCGAAAGCGTGGTGATGCGCCTGCTGGACCGCTCGGCGGGCGATTTTTTCGACCTGCGCCGGCTGGGCTTCGACGATCGCATGCTGCAGCAGATGGAGCATTTCACCAGCCTGCCGCATGGCATTTTTCTGGTGACCGGGCCGACCGGCAGCGGAAAATCGACCACGCTGTATTCGGCGCTGAAGCGGATCAACCTTCCCGATAAGAAGATCATCACCATCGAAGACCCGGTCGAATACCAGATGGACGGCATCAACCAGATCCATGTAAATCCGCAGATCGGGCTGACCTTCGCCGCCGGGCTGCGGCACATCGTGCGGCAGGACCCGGATGTGATCATGGTGGGCGAAATCCGCGACCGCGAGACGGCCGACATCGCCATCCGCGCGGCGCTGACCGGCCACCTGGTGTTTTCCACGCTGCACACCAACGACGCACCGAGCGCCGTCACGCGCCTGGCCGATATGGGGGTCGAGAGCTACCTGCTGACTTCGTCGCTGGTGGCCGTGCTGGCGCAGCGGCTGGTGCGCGTTATCTGCAAGGATTGCAAGCGGCCGGCGGGCGAGGCGGTGGCGCCGGATGGCACGCGCGTGAGGAGCTACCGCGGGGCGGGTTGCCCGGTCTGCAACGGCACCGGCTACATTTCGCGCATGGGCATCTTCGAGATGATGCAGCTCAACGAAGAGATCCGGCGGCTGATCATGGAGAACGCCGACGCTTCGCGGCTGACCGAGGCGGCGCGGCGCAGCGGAATGAAGAACCTGCGCGAGGATGGCTGGCAAAAGATCCGGGACGGCGTGACCACGGTCGACGAAGTGATGCGCGTGACGCAGGAGTTTTAGTGCGGATTGACAATCATTCGCGAGGCCCGTGGCGCGGGCTGTCCAGCCTGCTGTGTCGAGATTCGTCTCGACATTTCTTCGTCGACGCGCGCGAAACTCCGCTTCCGCCAAGAAACGCCGGCAAGACCGCCCGCGCCGCGCGGGCGAGGCATGCCTCGCCCCTACAACGGACTCGTAGGGGCCGGGCATGCCCGGCCCGGCCTGCTCTAAGGGAAGCTCTCTGATGGCGGCCACGTTCTTTTTCCGCGCGGTGGCTTCGGACGGGAAGATCCGCACCGGGAGCCTGTCCGGCAACGACGATAAGGCGATTGCGCGCGAGCTGCGCAAGCAGGGGCTGACGCCGGTCTATGTGGGCGCGACGCCCAAGAGCGCGGCAATCGAAATCAAGCTGCCGAGCTTCGGCGGCCGCCGGCGCACCGACGTGCTCTTTTTCACGCAGGAGCTGTCCACGCTGCTGAACGCGGGCGTGCCGCTCGACCGCGCGCTCTCGATCACGGCCGAACTCACCGACCGGGCGCAGTTCCGCTTCATCGTGCTGGACGTGCTGCGCGTGTTGAAGGGCGGCCGTACGCTGGCCGACAGCCTGTCCACGCATGGCGAGTACTTCTCCGATCTGTACATCAACATGGTGCGGGCGGGCGAAGCCTCCGGCGCCCTGGCGGTTATCTTTGCCAGGCTGGCCGAATTCGAGCGCTCGCGCGACGAGCTGCGCAACTTCATCGTCTCGGCGATGATCTATCCGGCCCTGCTGGCGACGGTGGCCGCGGCATCGGTATTCATCCTGCTGAGCTTCGTGGTGCCGCGCTTCGCGGTGATTTTCGCCGACGGGCACATGAAGATGCCGGCGCCGACGCGGATCATGCTGGAAGCGAGCGACCTGGTCCACGCTTACGGCTGGTACGCGCTGGGAGGCCTCGCGGCCGCCGCCATCTTGTGGCGCATCTACACGCACACCACGGCGGGGCGGTTGTGGTGGGACGGTGCGCGGCTGAAATTGCCGCTGCTGGGCGTGGCGTTGCTCAAGGCGGAGACGGCGCGGTTTGCGCGCGCCATGGCCACGCTGCTCGAGAACTCGGTTCCCCTGGTGCAGTCGATCGCGATCGGCGCGGCCACGCTGAATAACCGGATGATCGCGAATTCGCTGGTTGGGGTAGCCAACGGTGTGAAGCGCGGCGAGGGCATCGCGGGGCCCACGCGCAAGGCGGGCGTGTTCCCGCCGCTGGCCGCGCACCTGCTGACGGTGGGCGAGGAGACCGGCCGGCTGGACCAGATGTTTGCCCGCATGGCCGAGATTTACGAAAATGAG
>DASWZP010000118.1:0-4072 GCA_036404395.1 Bryobacteraceae bacterium
GGCCGGTGTGGAGCGGACGCGCGGCATATGCTGTTCCGCAAAACCCATCGTTGCCAGGCGAGCGCGCAATTCCGGCGCGGCGGCGGAATCGAGCGTGAGAACGATCTCGGCATGGCGGCCGAGCGCGGCCAGCACTTCCAGTTCCGGATCCGGCAGCGCGTGAAAACCATCCAGCCAGATGGCGCGAATGCCGTTCAATCCGCCCGCAGCGATGCGGGCGGCGGCCAGTTGCAGGCACCGCGCGCGCAACGCCAGGCCGCGGCGTTCGAGCGCGGTCTCCACTTCCTTGTATATCGCGAGAAAGGGCGCGGCCAGCGGCGCATCGGGAACGCGCTGCCGCAAGCGCTGGCTGTCGCAGCCGGCCGAGGAGAACTCGGCGAGAGTGCGCGCCAGCGCCCCGTGGAACCCGGCGAGGTGCGCCACCTGCCTGAATTCGGGGCGGTCAATCCGCTGCGCCGCTTCTTCGACTGCCAGGTAGACCACCGAATCCGGAGCCTGAACCACCGGCAGGGCAAATGGCCGAACGAAGCTCGATAATGTCTGAACGGCGCCGCCGCGCAGAGCGCAGCCTTCGCGCGCCAACCGATTTTGCAAGTGCTGCGCCAGCGTGGCAGTGGGCACCAGCAGCCGCACAGCCGCGCCGCTGGCGCGCGCGGCGTCGCGAAGTTCCTTCAAAACCAGGCTGGTCTTGCCGGAGCCGGCCGGCCCAACGATGAGGCGCATCGGCTCTAGTGTAAGCCGCGTCAGGCTTTTTCCAAAACCAGTAACGCTCGGGTGCTCGCCAAACGGCCGAGCGGGCCGGCCATGCGTTCGCAGCGCTCCGCCGTGCGAATGATCGAGCCGGGTACGCCGCGTTGCCGTTTGAAGCCTAGCGTCGCCAGGTAAGCGAGTCCCAGAAATGGTTCGCAGCGGACCAGCTTGAGACCGGCGGCGGGATGAGTTCGCAGGCTCCGCACCAATCGGAAGGGGATGGCGGCGTTGCCGTCGAACGCCTGCTTGCCGGTGGAGCGGAACGGCTGGGCGATATCGATCGAGAGCACGCAGTCTTCGTGGTGGAAATAGCGATACAGAATGTAGGAGGGAGGCGTGATCCACGGTTCGATCGCCACCAGGCGCCCGCCGGGGCGGAGGACCCGCGACACCTCGGCCAGAAAGTCGAGCGGCTTAGGCAGGTGATGGATGACGTCCAGCATCACCACCGCGCCGGCGCTCGCCTCGCGGAACGGCATGCGGCAGCCGTCGCAGACCACATCCACCCAGGGCGTGAAGATGACGTCGGTGGAAATCGACTCGGGAAAATACTCGCGAAAGAAGCCCGGGCCGGCGCCGAGTTCCACGATCGGGCGCCGGCCGCCGGCTGCTTCCAGCAGCGTCGCAAAAAAACCGTGGTAAACCGCTCTCAGCTCGGGACGGATCGCCCAGATATCCCGATGTTGCCGGATGTAATCGTGATCGGACGTCGCTCGTTGCGCCACATAGCGATTATACGGATACAAACGGGCAAGCCAAAAGCATGCCCTACCTTGACGGCGCGCTTAGAATGCGTCTATAGTTCCACTGTGAAACAGTTGCGATGGTTGGCGAGCTTCGTTCTAGTGGTTGCAATGTCCGGCCCGTTAGCCGGCCAGGCCGTACCGCCTCCGCCGGTCGACATGACGGCGCAGCAGGATCACCAGCGATTGATGGATCTGCTGCACATCAACACGCTGCGGCCGGGAGCGGATCCTAATCATCCTGGGGTTGAGAACGCCGTCAACTACGACGAGTCGAAGGCCAACCCTTATCCGAAGCTGCCGGACCCGCTGGTATTGAAGAACGGGAAGAAGGTGACCACGGCGAAAGTGTGGTGGAACAAGCGCCGCCCGGAAATCGTGGAAGACTTCGATCGGGAAGTTTATGGCCGAGTCCCGAAAGTTATTCCCGCGGTGAAATGGGAAGTCACGAGCACAAGTAACGACAAGGTCGGCGATGTGCCGGTGGTTACGAGAAAACTGGTAGGCCACGTCGACAATTCGTCATACCCTGCGATCACGGTGGATATCCAGTTGACATTGACCACGCCCGCCAACGCGGCCGGGCCGGTTCCGGTGATTATGGAGTTCAGTTTCGGCGCTCCGGGCAACCGTGGACCCGGCCGCGGACTGTCGCCGCCGCCCGGCCGGGGCATGCCTGCCGTCACGGGACCCAGTTGGCAGGAACAGGTGTTGGCCCTGGGCTGGGGCTACGCCATTCTGACGCCGACCAGCGTGCAGGCCGACAATGGCGCAGGACTGACGCGCGGCATCATCGGTCTGTGCAACCAGGGCCAGCCGCGCAAGCTGGACGATTGGGGCGCGCTGCGCGCCTGGGCCTGGGGCGCCAGCCGGGCACTGGATTATTTCGAGACGGACCGCTCGGTTGACGCCAGGCAGGTGGGAGTGGAGGGTCACTCGCGCTATGGCAAAGCGGCGCTGGTCGCCATGGCGTATGACCAGCGCTTCGCGATCGGCTATATCAGCTCCTCGGGCGAAGGAGGGGCAAGGCTGCATCGCCGCAATTTCGGCGAGTTAGTCGAGAACGTGGCCGGCACGGGCGAATACCACTGGATGGCGGGTAACTTCATCAAGTACGCGAGCCTATATACGCCGAATGACTTGCCGGTGGATTCGCACGAGCTGATGGCGCTGTGCGCGCCGCGGCCGGTGTTCATCGGCGCCGGCGCAACGCAGGGTGATGGGTGGGCGGATGCCAAGGGCATGTTTCTGGCGGCTGCCGGCGCCGGGCCGGTGTACAGGCTGTTCGGTAAGAAGGATCTCGGAACGACTGAGTTCCCCGCGATCGAGACGCCACTGATCGAAGGCGACATAACTTTCCGCCAACACAGCAGCGGCCACACTCCGGCCCCTAACTGGCCAGTGTTTCTCACCTTTGCCGGACGCTATCTCAAGGGACCGGCGGCTGGTGCGCGATAGCTACGCGGTCGCAGGATACGCCGCGCAGGTGTACCTTGAGCGCGAGTGCCTCATACCGATCAAAAACGCTTTTCGGTAACACATACTTTCTGATCCTATTGGCTGATAAATCGGTCCTGGTACGATTCGGCTATTGTAAGGGTGCACTATCCTGGATTACTATACGTAGCTAGACCCGCCTCACGGGCGCCACCCATTCGAAGAAGACACAGGATCACAAGATTAGCGTGCCGCTGGAAACCGACAGTTCAAGAGACGCCGACGATCCCAAGTCAGCAATAGATACAGACGAAGCCGTCCTCCCCGCGGAGGGCGCTGAATCGGCTATCCCGATCAACGGAACGGGCCTCCAGCGCCTCGATTTGATCAGGCCCGGAAGCGTCGTGATGATCGAATCGGGAGATGGATCTCCCTCGGAGAAATACTTCGTCCGCCATAGCAGCCGAAACGGCGCGACCCACAGCCTCCGGCTCGTGCGCAGCCCGTCGGCGGAAGACGAAGCCGAACCTGAAACCGAAGATCTCGACTATTACGAGATTCTGCAGATCGGTCCCGAGGCCGAGACCGAAACGATTTATCGCGTGTACCGGATTATGGCAGCTCGTTTTCATCCGGACAATCCGAAGACGGGCGATGTCGAAAAATTCCTGCTGCTCAAGACGGCCTACGAAGTGCTGTCCGACCCCGATCGCCGCAGCGATTACGATGCGCGCCGCAAGAGGCGGGACACCGAGCCGCTGCCGATTTTCGAGCTGAAGGACTTCGTGACCGGCGTGGAAGCGGAAGCGAACCGGCGTCTGGGGGTGCTCTCCTTGCTGTACAACCAGCGGCGCCAGGACCCGGACCATCCGGCAATATCGTTGCTTCATCTGGAACTGCGCATGGCGTTCCCGCGCGAATACTTGAGCTTCACGATGTGGTTTCTGCGCGCGAAGGGTCTGGTGACGGCGGCCGACAACCAGGATTACGTGATTACGGCCCCGGGCGCGGAATTCGTGGAAGACAACGTCGGCAAGAGCGAGATCCTCGGCCAGCTCCTCTTTCACCGCCGCGCCTAGATCGAGATCGCCCTGGCGAATTATGGTGCGAATCTGCCTGCCGGAGATCCGGGTTTCCGACCG
>DASWZP010000119.1:0-6176 GCA_036404395.1 Bryobacteraceae bacterium
CATTGCCGAAGCGATGGCCGGCGACGGCGACAACGCGCACGATTACTATTCGCGCATCAACCCGTCGGCCCGCGAGCGAATCAGCGACGTGCACCGCTGCGAACCGTACGTGTACGCGCAGATGATCGCGGGACGCGACGCTCCCACGCACGGGGAAGCCAAGAACTCCTGGCTGACCGGCACGGCGGCGTGGAATTACTATGCCATCACGCAGTGGATTCTCGGAGTCCGGCCGGAGTATGACGGCCTGCGCATCGCGCCCGTGGTTCCGGAACGCTGGCAGGGCTTCGAAGCCGTAAGGAAATTCCGTGGCGTCACTTACCGCATCGCGGTGCGCCGCGCGGGTAAGGGGAACAGCGTAAGTCTGACGGTGGATGGGAAGCCGATTGAGGGCGCTGTGATTTCACCACCAGCGGCGGGCATCACCGAAGTGAAGGTCGAAGCGAGACTGGGATAGGCCCCGAACACAAGCTTTGAAGCATGGTTGGCAGGCGGAGCGCCTGCCCCACTTCTCTACCAAACCCGGCACGCGTTGGCGCTGACCATCGGCTGGCCGGCTTTGCAGGAAAACGCTTTCTGGAACTCGGGCATGTTCTCCACCGTACCGATGGTGCGGAAGAGGCCAGGGGAATGCGGATCGGTGATCGCCCGCTGCCGCGCTTCCTGCGGCGACTGATTCTGGCACCAGACCTGCCCAAATCCCAGGAAGAAGCGCTGCTCGGGCGTGTATCCGTCGATGGTGGCGCCCTTGCCGTTCAGCGCATTTTCCATCGCCATGTAAGCGACGCGCGCGCCGCCATTGTCGGCGGTGTTCTCGCCCAGGGTCAGCTTGCCGTTCAGCTTTACGTCGTCCACGGCAGTGAAGCCGGAATATTCATCGGCGATGCAGGCGGCGCGTGATTCAAACGCGGCGCCATCGGCCGGCGTCCACCAGTCGCGCAAATTGCCATCGCCATCGAACTTGCGGCCCTCATCGTCGAACCCGTGGGTCATTTCGTGGCCGATCACCGTGCCGATGGCGCCATAGTTCAAAGCCACGTCGCGATGCGGATCGAAGAACGGGAGTTGCAGGATGCCGGCCGGAAAATTGATGCTGTTGAGCGGCGGGGAATAAAAGGCATTGACCGTGGGCGTGGTCATGTTCCATTCGGTTTTGTCGGTGGGCTTGCCGATCTTATCGAGGTCACGCTGCCGCGCGGCTCCCGCCATACGCTCGCCGTTGCCCAGGTAATCGTCGCGCGCAATCGTCACCGCGCTGTAATCGCGCCACTTCTTGGGGTAACCCACATTGTTGGTGATGGCCGCCAGTTTAGCCAGCGCAGCCTTCTTGGTATCTTCCGTCATCCACGCCAGCGTTTGGATATCCTGCCCTAAGGCCTTGTCGAGTTGGTCGACGAGATCGGTGATCTGCCGTTTGGCATCGGGGCCGAAAGCGGTGTCGATATACTGCTGCCCCAGCAGGTCGCCCAGGCCGCGGTCCACCGCCGTCACGCAGCGGAACTGGCGCGGGCGCGGCTCGCGGGCGCCGGTCAGGTAGCGTTCCCAGAAATCGAAGTTCTCTTTTTCAAACGGCTCGGGAAGAAGCTCCGCGAACCGCCGCAGCAGGTGGAAAGTCAGATATGCGCGGAAGGCCTCCATCGGCTGGTCCACGATGCCGGCCGCCATCCCTTTCAGGAAATCCGGATTGCTGACGTTGAGCGAATCGAAATCCGGTGCGTGCATGGCTTTGAAGTAGGCGTCCCAATCGAAATGGACCAATTCCGCCAGCTCGGCCCGCGTCATCATGTGATAACGCTTCAGCGGGTCGCGCAGGCTGACGCGGTCGGTCGAGTTCTGCGCCAGAATGGTCTCCATGTCCAATACCATTTGCGCGTGAGCCTTGGCCGAGTCGGCCCGCTCGCCAGCCAGTTCCATCATCTTCGCGACATGTTCCACATAGTGCTGGCGGATTTCCACCGACTTCGGATCGGTCTTCAGATAGTAATCGCGGTCGGGAAGCGAAAGTCCGCCCTGATGAATGTTGGCGACCGTGCGGTTCGAGTTCTTGAAGTCCGGCTGTGAGTCGAAGACAAAAAACGCGCTCGCTCCCAACCGATGCAGGCGCACCGTCTCGTCGAAGATGTCGGCATGGCTCGAGATCGCCGCGATCCGTTCGAGCTCGGCCTTCAGCGGCGCGATGCCTTTCTGGTTGATGGTCGCGGTATCCATGCAACTCGAGAACTCATCGCCGATCTTCTGCTCGGTCGAGCCGCGGCCGGGCTTCGCTACCGACGCCGCTTCGAGAATCTGAAGCAGCACTTTCTCGTTGCGCTCGCCCAACTCGGTGAAGCGCGCATAGCGCGAGCGGTCCGGCGGAAGCGGATGCTGCGCGATCCACTTGCCGCAGGCATATTGATAGAAATCGACGCATGGATTCACCGATTGGTCGACCGTGCTCGAGTCGAAGGCCGGGCCGGACGCGACAGGATCGGCGGCGAGCGCCAACAGCGGCGCGAACAGCGAAGCAAGCAGGAAACGCGAGTACATGGGTAAGACCGAACCTTTCTTTATCGAAAAGAACCGTAGCCACTGATAAACACAGATGAACACGGATAAAAAAAACAAGGCCATCGTTTCTTTGTTTTCATCTGTGTTCATCTGTGTTCATCAGTGTTCATCTGTGGCTCGAAATGGATTCTTCAAAGCTTCCGGAGCGAGCGGTTTCTCAACAGGATCGAATCTGCCGGTCATGGAATCAGTCGCCCAGGAACTTGCCGATCGGCCGCAGGCCTTTGACGTTGTCGCACACGGCTTTGATCGCGGCGGTCATCGGAATCGCCAGCAGCAGGCCCGGCGCATCCCATAGAAAGCCCCACAGCATCAATGAAAATGTGACCACCAGCGGATTGAGATGGACGCGCGAGCCCACCACCTTCGGGTATAGCAGGTTGAGCGCCACCAGGTGCAGCGCGCCGACCACGCCGATCACGCCGGCGTACACGGGAACCCGGTTGATCGCCAGCGCCGAAAACAGCGGCGGCACCATGGCGAGCGGCAGTCCCACGTACGGCACCAGGCTCAGAAATCCGCTGAGCGGTCCCACCAGCATGGGATACGGCAGCCGCATGATCCAGAACACGGTCGAGCTCGCCACGGCCAGCAATAAGCCCAGCACGAAGTTACCCACCACGAAGGCGCGCACCATTTGGGCCACGCCTTGCAGGCTGCGGGCGGCCACCAGTCGGTCTTCGCCATGGAAGAACTGAAGGAAGCTTCGGTTGATATGGTCGTGCCAGCTCAGCATGAAGTAAACCAGAAACGGCACGAAGGAAAGCGTCAGCAGAATCTGGTAAACCGAGCCGATGTTAGCGGAAATGAAATCGGCCACCGGCGTTCGCTCTTCGTGAATCCGCACTTCCGGAATCACGGCGGGTTGGGGAGTGACCGGCGGAAGCGTCTTGGAGCGTTTGCCGCCGCGCGCGGGCTGCTGCGGCTGCGGCGGGGGCGGCTTGCTGGGAGCCAGCAGGCGCCACGTTTGCTGTTCGGCGTCGTCCACCTTGTGCTGCACGCCTTCCACGATCTGGCCGATGCGCTCGCCGTAACGCGGCAGGTCGCCCATCAGCACGGCCAATTGCGCGTAAGCCCCGGCGCCCACCACCCACAGAAACAGCAGCGCCACGGTGCACACCACGAAGCTGGCCAGCGGACGCGGAAAGCGTATGCGCGTCAGCAGCGCCACGAAGGGCTCCAGAATAAAAGCGATGATGACCGCCACGATCGCAGTGATGAAGAAGACGCGGCCGAAATACAGCACCGCGATGATCACGCCGATGGCCATTACCGGCAGGGCGAGCTGGCGGGCATCCTGTGCGGCCTTGGCCGCGCTCGAAGCGGTGCCGGACTGAGTGATCAGCGCCACGGTGCGAACCGGACCTTTTGTCTCGAATGTAGCACGCGCACGTCTATATAATGTAATGAAATTGACTGAACCGCATTCTCGCATTCTGGCACTCGATCTCGGCAAGCGGCGCATCGGCCTCGCCATCAGCGATCCGTTGGGTGTCACGGCGCAGGGCCTTCCCAATCTCGAGCGCACCAACAAGCGCGCCGATCTCGAGGCGCTCGAGCGGCTGGCGCGTGATCGCGAGGTCGGCTTTTTCCTGATGGGCAACCCCATCAACATGGGCGGCAACGAAGGCCGCCAATCGGCGTGGGTGCGCGAATTCGCGGGCGCGCTGGAGCGGCGGACCGGCCGGCGGGTGACGCTGTGGGATGAGCGGCTCACCAGCGTGGAAGCAGGCCGCGTGCTTCGCTCGAGCGGCATCAGCATCCGGAAACGCGCCGCCGCGGTCGACCGGCTTTCCGCCGTGATCCTGCTGCAAAGCTACCTCGATTCGTTATGAAACTCGCGCGTCGTCTTGGCATAGTGATCCTGGTTGCAGTGGCCTTCGCCGGCTGGTGCGGCTGGCGGCTCACCCGGCCTTACCAGGCGTTCGGCGCGGAAGCCTTCGTCGAATTCCCGCGCGGCACCGGTTCCCGCGCCCTGGCCGCGGCTCTCGCTCAGGCAGGCGTAATCCGCAGCGGGTGGGATTTTCTGCTGGCCAGGGCGCTCTCGCCCTCCCGCGTGCTCCGCGCCGGCGAATACCGCTTCAATCACGCTGCATCGCCACTGGAAGTCCTCGATCGCATTGCGCGCGGCGATTCGTTCTATTACACGCTGGTGGTGCCGGAGGGAAGGAATATGTTCGAAATTGCCGCCGCCGCCGCGAACCTGGGGCTTTTCCCCGCTCCCAAATTCCTCGATGCGGCGCGCGATCCGTCGCTCGTTCGCGACCTCGATCCCGATGCGCCTACTCTCGAGGGCTATCTCTTTCCCAGCACGTACCACGTGGGCCGCCACACCACTCCGGCCACGCTGTGCCGCATCATGACCGCGCGGTTCCGCGACGCGTGGAGCAGGCTGGGAAGCGCGGCGTCCGCGCATCGCACGGTGACCCTTGCCTCGCTGGTCGAGAAAGAAAGCAAGCTGCCCGACGAGAGGCCGCGCGTGGCCGCCGTTTTCGCCAACCGCCTGCGCCTGGGAATGACACTCGATTGCGATCCGTCCACTATCTACGCCGCGCTGGTGGAGGAACGCTACCGCGGCGCCATCCACCGCTCCGATCTCGAAAGCGGTAATCCGTACAATACCTACCGCCATGCCGGCTTGCCGCCCGGCCCGATCGCCAACCCCGGTTTGGATGCCATCCGCGCCGTCCTGGCGCCGGCCGATACCGACGCTCTCTATTTCGTGCTGCGGCCCGATGGCTCCGGCGCGCACCAATTCTCCAGCACCATGGTTGCCCATCAGGCCGCCGTGGCCCTATACCGCCGTGGGAAGAAAAAGTAGCGCCGGGGCGAACCGCCCCTCCACCAAGCGCCGGCTGGCCGAGTATCTGGCGCGGCGGCAGCCTGCGCGCATCACGGAGGCCGTCTGGCTTGAGGCGTGCACTCACCTTGCCCCGGTTTCCGATAGCTACTTGCGCGACCTGTTGCAAGCCACCCAAATCCCCTTCGACCAACCGTGGGCCGGCATCCGCCAGCACACCTTCGATGAGCTGGAAAGCTCCTTGCGCGAGATGCTGGACGTCTACCTCGACGCCCAAACCGGGGGTGAGCGCGAGCGCGCCCGCTATGCCCGCCGCCAGGTGATCGCCGCCAAGGACCGGGCCAAGTTCACGTCGCGCAACTCCCGCAGCAGCCCCGAAAAACGGGCAGTAAAAGAAGAGATGGCGCAGTGGATGCTCGTGTGGCTGGAAAACCCCGCAGTGTTCCCAGCCTGGGTGGAAGCCCGCAAACGCGTCCAGCCGCGGGTCTAGGGAGCACAGCTCCTTGTGTTACGGGCAAGCTCGAGAGCATGCCCCACCGCCGCCAAAGCGTGGTCCTTTTCGTAGTATGCTATGTGATACTAGCGTCGTTTTCGCGTCGCTGTCTGTGAACTAGCAAAATGCACTTGAGATCCCTCGCCACCCTCTGCGTAGCTTTGCTCGGACTGGCGTCGGTCCCCGCTTCCGCGCCGATGGCGAGCTCGCGGTTTGCGGTGCTGGACGGGCACAAGATCCATTACCTGAGCTTCGGCAAAGGCGATCAGGCGGTGGTCTTTATCCACGGCTGGACCTGCGATTCCACGTTCTGGAAGATGCAGGCTCCGGTCTATG
>DASWZP010000120.1:0-7955 GCA_036404395.1 Bryobacteraceae bacterium
ACACTGATGCGCATCGTGGTGCTGGTGGGTTTGCCCGGTTCCGGCAAGTCGACTTATCTCGAGCGGATGGGCGTGGCTGGCTTATCCTCCGATTGGATCCGCCAATGGCTGGCCGACGACGAAAGCGATCAGACCATTCACGACCGCGTGTTCGAAACGCTGCGGTATCTGCTGCGGCAGCGCCTCGCCCTGGCGCGGCCGGTGACGTACATCGACGCCACGAATCTGACACCCCAGGAACGGCGCCCCTACATCGCCATCGGGGCAGCTTACGGCTGCGAGGTGGAGGCGCTGTTCTTCGATGCGCCGCTCGAGGTGTGCCGCGACCGCAATGCCCGCCGCGCGCGCGTGGTCCCGGCCGAAGCCCTTGCCAAAATGCAGGAGCGGCTCATTGCGCCTACGACCGCTGAGGGATTCACGCGAGTCGCCTGCGTCCCGGAAGTGGAGCCGCCGGCCTGGCCAGCTAAAAGCATGCCCTACGGCAAATGACTTTCCGCCCAAGCCAGCATGTCGCGCTGCGCGGCGGCATCGCCGGGGCGGGTATCGATGTTGAGGAAGCGGACGTTGCGGGCGGCGGCGCGGCGCTCGAGCGATCCATCGTCGCGCGCGATGATGTTGCGTGAGAGAACCACGTTATACGGCGATGCGGCCAGCGCCTGGTAATCCGCCGGGTCGGTGCACAGGTAAAACGCTTGCGGCGTGTCCGGCTGCGGCAGCGAATGCCGCTCGGCCGTGGCGGCTACATCCGTCGCCGAAGGCGTGCCGCCCGAGCCCAGCGCGATCAACAGGCCGCGATCCGGCGGGATCAGCGCGTCGAGGAGCTTTTCGCGCTGCCGGTCGAGCAGGTCGAGCGCCGCGGTGACCTGCCCCTGGTTCCAGCCGGGGTTCAGGCTTCGCAGGCTGGCTTCGGCGCCGGCGCGCGAGAACATCCGATGGGGATCCAGCTTGCCGCCGGCGATTTCGACCTCCCTGGCCGCGCCCTCGATCAGGTATGCGGTGCCGCGCTGCGATTCCATGTGATGCGTGAGCACCTGGCGCGCGGCATCCCGATCTCCATCGAGCAGCACGTAGCGCCGGCTGGAGCGCCGGTTGCGGAGGATGCGGAAACGCGCGTCGCCCACCACGAGTTCCTTGGGCCGGAACCAGGGCGTCCACCCCACCAGGGGCCCTACCACCGAGAGGGCCACGAAATCGCGCCGCGAATACGGGTTCGCCATTTTCATTCCATTTCCTCGTTCTCGAGTTTCTTGTGCTTGACCTTGGCGCGCGACGTCTTGGGCGGAATCACCGCGGTCGGCGGCACGCGGCCCACGCGTTCCCGGGCGATGGCCCGGACCTCCTTGGGGAGATCAAACTTGGTTTTCTTTTTGCGGGCCAAGCATCCTCCGCAACGCCGCGATCAGCATGTCGGGACTGAAAGGCTTGTGCAGAAACTCGACTCGTTCCGGCGCGGCCTGCTGCAAAACGCTCATGTCCACAGGATACCCGCTGTTGACCACCACTCGCAGGCTGGGCCGGAAGGCAAGCAGTTCGAGAGCCAGGTTGTCGAGGCCGGCATCCGCCATGCCCGCGTCGAACACCACCACGGCGAACCGTTCCGGTTGCCGTTTCAGGTGCTCCCAGGCCTTCGCCACGGTGTTCGCGGCGGTCACGGCGTAACCCAGCCTGCGCAGGTACGCGCTCATCAGCTTGAGAAGCGCGACCTCGTCATCGACGATTAAGATCTCCCCCCCGAGGTGGCCCATGTATCTTAATTGATAGGATCGTCCTATGAAATATTACACGGAATATGTAACTTTTAAGACTACCAAACACCGGGAGTATGTAAACATTACGCCGCAGGTCGCGGCGGCGCTGACGAAGAGCGGCATCCAGGAAGGCATGATCCTGGTGTCGGCCATGCATATCACGGCGGGCGTATGGGTCAACGACGCCGAAGACGGGCTGATCGCCGACATCGACGAGTGGCTGGAACGGCTGGCGCCGTACGCCGAGAACTACCGGCATCACCGCACCGGCGAGACCAACGGCGATTCGCATTTGAAGAGCCTGCTGGTGCATCACCAGGTGATCGTGCCGGTGACCAAGGGCAAACTGGACTTCGGACCGTGGCAGCAGGTGTATTATGCCGAATTCGACGGCCGGCGCGCCAAGCGGGTGATTCTCAAGGTGATGGGGGACTAAAAAAGAATCGCCCCGGGGGCAGTATTTCGGGTCTCAAAATACTGGAACCAGGCGGTTTCGCCGGAGTCTAAAACCAATGATGATGCGCGACCGCTCCCTGACGGTCGCGGCTCCGAAAGGAAGTCGCGCTCGGAAGGAAGTCGCGGCTCGGAAAGGTAATGATGATACGCACACTGTTCGGCCTGATGGTGGGCGCGGCGCTGGCCGTGCCCGCGGAATTACCGGTCACCCAGGTGGTGCTCTACAAACACGGGCTGGGATTTTTCGAGCGCGCGGGCACGCTGGGGCCCGGCGAATCGGCGCGCCTAGATTTCGACGCGGCGGAGATGAACGACGTTTTGAAATCGCTGACCATCGAAGAGCGCGGCGGCGGGAAGATTTCCGGACTGCGCTACGATTCGCTGGACCCGCTCAGCCACACGCTGGCGCAATTCCCATTTCAAATTGGCGGCGCGCAGCCGTTGAGCGGCATGCTGGACCAATTGAAGGGCGCGCGGATCGAGCTGCGGTTCGTCCACACTGATATGGCGCCCCCATCGGTAAAGCCTGTCGAGACCGTCGAAACCGTGAGCGGCGTGATCGTCAACGCGCGCGAAATCGCGGCTACCGATAATCAGCCGGCGCGCGAACAGTTGACGCTGCTGCTCGATTCTGGCGAACTGCGCAACCTGGACCTGGGCGCGGCGGCCGGCCTTCGCTTCGCCGATTCGCAACTGCAACAGCAGTTCCGGGATTACCTGGCGGCGCTGGCCGCGGCGCGGTCGAAAGAGCGGCGCAGCGTGTATATCGATTCCACCGACGCCAAAGAGCGGCAAATCACGGCCAGCTACATGATTCCGGCGCCGGTGTGGAAATCGAGCTACCGGCTGATCCTCCCGGACAATGGAAAGCCGGTGCTGGAAGGCTGGGCCATTGTGGATAACACGACCGGCGAGGATTGGACCAAGGTGCGGCTATCGCTGGTTTCGGGGCGGCCGATCTCGTTTATCAGCCAGCTCTATGCACCGCGCTATGTCAGCCGGCAAACCGCGGAATTGCCGGAGGACGCCGCGGTGCAGCCGGTGCTGCACGCGGGGGGATACGCGGAAGGAGCGCCGGGCGGCGCGGCCGGCGGTTCTGTCGGCGGAGTGATCGGAGGAGTTGTGGGACAGGTGCCAGCAGCGGCGCCACCACCACCCCCAATGGCCAAGGCAATGCGAGCTAATAACCGCGCCTTCATGTCGTCTACGGCGGAGCGGGTATCCGTCGATGAAGAAGTTGAGGAAGTAGCCGAGACGCCGCGGGCCTTCGCCACTCCCAGCTCCATCGTCGCCGGCGCTTCGGCCGACGCCATCGGCGAGCTGTTCGAATACCGCATTGCGCAGCCGGTGACCATTCGCAAGAACGAATCGGCCATGCTGCCGTTCCTGCAGGAGGCGATCGATACGCGCAAGCTGCTGATCTGGTCCGACCGTTCCTCCGAGCATCCCACCAACGCCGCCGAGCTGACCAATTCGACCGGCAAGACTCTGGACGGCGGCCCTGTCACCGTGTACGATGGCGGCGTGTACGGAGGCGAAGCGCTGATGGAGACGCTGAAGGCGGGGGACAAGCGGCTCATCAGTTACGCGGTGGACCTGGGGACTCGCATTACGACGGCGTTCGACAGCAAGAAGGCCGTGGTGCGCGAGATCCACTTGAACCGCGGTGTTCTCACCACCAAGTCCGCCTCGGAAGAAACCGCGACTTACACTGTGCGCAATGTGGATCAGAAGTCGAAGACGCTGATTATCGAACATCCGCTGCGCACCGGTTATACGCTACTCAATCAGAAGCCGATGGAGAAGACCGCGGACAACTACCGCTTTGAAGTGCCGCTGGCGGCAGGGGCGACCAAGACGTTCGCGGTCTCCGAAGAACACATCTTCGACACCACTTACGCGATCGCCAACGTGACGCCCGATTTCCTGCTGAACTACGTGCAGAACCGCGACCTGAAGGAAGACGGGCGCAAGCAACTCGGGCGGATCGCCAATCAGAAGCAGCAGATCGCCGAGAACAACGCCGCCATCGATGACGCCGAGCGCCAGATGAAGGACCTGAGCACGAATGAGGACCGGCTGCGCCGGAACATCTCCAGCCTCAACAGCGTCAGCGGCCAGTATCAGCAGGTGCAGGACTACGCGAAGCAGCTTGGCGCGTTGGAGCAAAGCTTGACCGGCGTGGGCGACCGCCAGGCGGAACTACAAAAGAAGAAAACCGCGTTGCAGCACGAGCTAGACGAGATGATCGCGTCGCTTTCGTTCTGAGCGGCAGATAGAGGTGGCGCGCGCACTCGTGCGTGTCGCGCCGGCGGCCGGCCCGGAGCCCAGACGCGTCGAGATAAGTCTCGACGCGGCACGCAAGATTGCGTGCGCCACGGTTCTGGGCGCAGTGCGGCCAAAAGGAATGGGTGGAAAAGCTTAAGAGTGCGTTGCGGGTGGCCGGGCTATCGGACTTATCGCCGTGCGTATCGGCCACCCGATGATTTGAGTAGAAACTTCGATGATTTAGGCCCGCTGGATGGCGGACACATCCTTGCCGATTCGTTCCTTACTCTCTGTTATCCGGCGGGCGGCGATAATGGCTATCCGTATTCCGCCGGCGGTTATGAATTCCAGAATCCAAAGTCTTCCGTCGAGAGTCCAGCCCGAGGGGGACCCCGCATGCCGTTAACGGGCGCCGGAAGTTCAGTACCAACTGAGTGCAACGGTCTCTGGCCAAAGAGAAGGACTAGCAGCGGAGCCTGGCGCCACAGTCCCAATTCCAGTATGCAGGGCATGTCAAGGGTTTCCAGAGCTAAGTGATTGAGTTAGTGGGGAAGATGGGTGGTGACTGGAGCTTGAGGCGAGCCGGGCCGGGCATGCCCAGCCCCTACGAGGTGCGTGTCTTGACATTGCGGGAGGCGGCGTTACTGGTAGTCAGAAATATAGAGACAAAGAAAGAGAACCGGCGGCAAAGACCGCCGCCGGTACGAAGAGCAGGCCGGGCTTCGCCCTGCTGCGCCGAGACCGCCGTGTCCCCACTCACCGACACCGAGTTGCCGAAGCAGTCCCCCGTGGCGCCATCGGAAGCGGCCAGCTCCTGCTGCTCGGTCCAGACGCCGTTGCTGCGCACAAACACGTAGGCGGCTCCCTGACCGTTGTTTCTGCTGCCAGCCCCAATCACAGCCGTATCTCCGCTCACCGAGACGGAGACGCCGAAGGACTCGGCTGCCATGCCATCGCACGGGGTCAACTCCTGCTGCTCGGTCCAGGCAGTGCCGGCAGCGGCCGCCAGAGCGGCGAGTGGAAACACGAGGGCCAGGATGCAGACAAGTCTGCGGGCTCCGCCGGGAACGGAAACTGGCCTCGATGTTCTCACCGGCATACCAGCCCAGTGTAAGCTGACATCTCCGATCAGATTGAAGAGGTGTTTATCTCTTTCTCCGTTTCGGGCCGCCCCGCTTCCCCGGCGCCGGGGACCAGCCGTGCTACTTTCAGCACCTTACGCCAGGTACTGACCCGCCCTCCGACGCCCGCAAAGGGGGGTAGCGGAATATCGGACCCCCTCCTCCGCGAGCGGGCCGTTCATGATAGCCTTACAATTCATGGAGATTTCGGACCTGTATCGCGGGTTGGGTGAGGAGGGTTTCGCTCAACTGCTGCGAGGCATCTCAATCGGCAAGCTGAGGACCTACCAGATTTACGAAGGCTTCAAAGTGCGGGCGCGCCTGCACAAGCTGAACACGGAGACGCTGCGCAAAGCGGCGCCGCGGCTGTGGGCGCGGATCATGGAAGGCGATACGGCGTTCGGCACGGACCTGGCGCAGGCGGTGCTGGTTTCGCACCTGGACCTGATCATCGCCGTGCTGGATTTCCTGGGCGTGCCGCACGAGAACGGATTTTTTGCGAAAGACATGGACCCGAAACCACACTTCACTGAAGGGTGGGAACGGCGCGTATACGAGAAGTTTCGGAGTACGGCGCCTGAAACGGCGCTGGTTTTTTACATTAATCATTTGCGTTGGGAGCTGCTGAAGGCGGAAGAGTTGTACCGTCCGGAAGCTGTGCCGGCGGCGTGAACTGGCCGGTGGCGTGCAGTCTAAATGACATTCATGACAGGCGTGGGTTGTTGGCAGCCGGCGAGGGTGGTCCCAGACAAGCGGGCTCGCCGTTTCAAGTACCTGCTACTCAACACATTGCACACACTCTCCCAATTCACGGCAGGAGTTTGCGCTTGATGACAGGTGTGGGCTTTTCCCCCAGTTCGAAGCCTGTTAGCGCAGTATCACCCAGTTACGGGAAAATGCGATCGGACACCTTGTTGGCATGCGTTGCGGCGCCACCCTCCCGGGCCGTAACACTTGCGACGAGCGTGTCTGCCGCCCAGTTCCCTTCTTCACTCAAGATTGCGAGGTTCCGGTAATGAATCATTGCGATTTCCATTATTCACATCTGCTGCCCAAGAAACCGGGCATTCTCCCGCTCGAGGAGACCATGAAGAAGCAGTGCCGCCGCTGCGGCGCGGAATTCGTGACGCGGTCGCGCATACGGAAACGCTGTGACGCATGCCAGACGGTGGTTTCGGCGGAGAAGCAGAAGAAGGCCAATGAGCGCCTGAAGGCCCGCCGCGCCGCCCGCCGGATGTGCCTGCTGGCCAGCTAGGCGCGGCAGCGAATCGGCAAAGCTCACTCGCCGGCAACAACCGCTCCCTCAGGGTCGCGGCTCGGAACGCGCATTCGGAGTTGTGAGTGTGGTGTCGGTGCGGTAACGCCGGCGGTCTCCCGCCGGTGATTTGCTTCTTATCGCGACTAAAAAGAGAACCGGCGGCAAAGACCGCCGGCGTTACGAAGAGTGCGGCGGAGTGCCGCGCATCAGCAAAGAAATGTCGAGACGAATCTCGACACAGCAGGCTGGACAGCCGCCTGTCAGGCTGCTGAGCCGAGAGTCGTCTCGGCTTTTCTTTGCTGGTAACGCAACCACCCGTTGCGCGCCGCCGCATCGTCGCGCTCAAATGAGGACATCATAATGAGGACGCATGAGTAAAGCGTTGGCAATCGCCGGTTCCGCGCTCTTCCTGGTCATCGCCCCCGGATTCGTAGCCGGTTTGGTGCCCTGGTGGATCTCGCATTGGCGAATCGAAGCTCCCTTCTTCGGGACGCCGCTGTTCCGTTTCATCGGAGGCCTGCTGGTCGTGCCCGGAATCATCGGTCTGCTGGACTCTTTCGCCCGATTCGCGCTGCGCGGCTTGGGAACCCCGGCGCCTGTCTTTCCGACTAAGCACCTGGTCGTCAGCGGACTGTATCGCCATGTCCGGAATCCCATGTACGTCGCGGTGGTGATGACGATCCTCGGACAAGGTTTGATTTTCGGCAGCGTCGCGCTGCTGGAATATGGCGCTGTTGTCTGGTTGCTGTTTCACCTGTTCGTGCTGACTTACGAGGAACCGAAGCTCCGGCGAAGCTTCCCATCCGATTACCAATCTTTCTGCGCCGAAGTCCCCAGGTGGATTCCACGCCTCACCCCATGGAGAGATCGTCCCGAGGTGTGAAGGGTCCCGTGAGAAGCCGAAGAACGTCGTTTCCGCCCCGCAACTCAATTAAACTCTTAATTAGACCTCCCATAAAACTCCTGTCGCGGCAAAATGATAATGTCCTATTTGGGCAAAGTAGAAATGTCCTATTGACAGGGTCCAGTCTGGAGGGTGGACAAAGGACAACTACTGATGACCCAGGCCGAGCGAGACCGGCTGGTGGCCCTGAAGAAGGCCAA
>DASWZP010000121.1:0-5573 GCA_036404395.1 Bryobacteraceae bacterium
GGAATCATGAACCCGGTATTGGAGTTTGACGGAATCGCGAGGTCGTACAAGAGGGGAGTGCCGGTTTTGGACGGCGTCACTTTTTCCGTGGAACCGGGCGAAGTGGTCGGGCTGCTGGGACGCAATGGCTCCGGCAAGACCACCCTCATCCGCGTCGCCATGGGTATGTTGCATCCGCAGGCCGGTTCGGTGCGCGTGTTCGGCCTGTCGCCGTTTGAAAGCCCCGTCGAGGTGAAGAAACGCATCGGCTACGCGGCGGAGGATCAGGTGCTTCCCGGCCATTCGACCATCGCGCAGATGACCGCCTTTCATCGCTATCTTTTTCCAAGTTGGGACACGGCCTGGGAGCGCCAGCTTCTGGAGCGTTTCCATCTCGACCCCAATGCCCGCATCGCCAAGCTGAGCAAAGGGCAGGCCCGCCAGGTGGCGTTGCTGTGCGCCATCTGCCACCGGCCCGAGCTGCTCATCCTCGACGAGCCCGGCGGAGGCCTTGACCCCGCCGCCCGCCGCGAGTTCCTGGAAGCCTCCATCCAGTTGCTCAACCGCGCGGGATCCTCGATTCTGTTTTCCTCCCATCACATGAGCGACGTCGAACGCATCGGCGGCCGCGTAGTGCTGCTCGATGGAGGCAAGGTATTTCTGGATCGCCCTTTGGATGCGCTCCGCGAAAACCTGTGTGTCGCGCTGGTGCCAAAAGCATCGGCCGCGGATTCCGCAAGGCTCGAGCGCGAGCCCGGCTGCCTTCGAGCGCGCTCCAGCGGCGAAGACTGGCACGCTGTGTTCGAAGGCGAGCCCGCCGCGGTGAGCGGCCAACTGGCCGCGTCGCTGGGTGCCAACGGCATTCGGTGCTTCCAGGTTCCGCTGGAAGAGCTGTTCGTCGAACTGCTGGGCGGCCAGCGTTAGGGAGGAATCATGATCTGGCAATTGGTTCGGCGCGATCAGGATTGGCGGATGCTCGGGTGGGTAACCTTGGGCCTGTGGGTTGGCACACTCGCTGGGACCGTGTTTTCTCACCCACGGGTTACCGCGGAGTCGCTGTTCTCCTCGGCGCTGCCGAACATGTTGTTTGGATGCTTGGTCCTTGGCTTCATGTTCGGCGCCAACCGGCGTGCCGCTTTGTTTCAGGCAGCCTTGCCGATACCAGCGCGGGATCTCTTCGTGGCGAGGCTGTTCTCGTACGTGGCCGGCCTGTGGTTTGTTCTCCTGAATACCGCCGCCGCGTGCTACGTGGCCGGCAGCGGGCCGTCCATCCCCTTGCTGTCTCTGATCATGGCGGCGGCGATGGGTGCGGTGACATATCTGGCGCTTCTTTCCCTGCGGCTGCGGGAGTTGAGCGTACCCACCTGGATGGCTTACGCGCTGTTGGCGGGTCTTGGGCCGGCGGGCTATCTTGTGCTTTTTCCGGGTCCGCTGTTTTTCTTTGCGCGGCCCGGAATCGTGCTGCCGGTTTGCGCCGTGACGTTCGCCGCGTTGTTGTGGAGGGATCTGGCCTCGATGCCCGTGGCATTTCAGGTGGCGCCCATGGACGCGGTTGCCGAGCGGCTGGCAAAGAGTGGGGCCGGCCTCGTCCGGCCGGTCTGGTGGCCTGTCTGGCAGTCCGCCCTTCACGGGCGATCTTCGCTCTTCCTGGTCATGTTAGCGATATGGCTTGCCATGGGAATGTGGTGGATTGTGCCCTTGATGATCGCCTCTTTCGTGGTCAACGCCTTGGTTTCCCTGCGCTGGCTCTGGCCACTTCCGGTGGAGCGCCGCAAGATGTTAGCAATGATACTGCTTGCGCCACTGCTTCTGTCGGCCGCGGTGCAGGTGGTCTGGCCGGCTGGTTTCGTCAGGGCAGTGGAACTGGTGGCACTGACCCTGCTGCTCATCTCCGCCTCGCTTGCGATGTACAAACGGAATGGCTTGCCCGCCCCCGCCAGGCTCGTGGTGCAGCTGCTCTACTTCATTGTCTTTCTCGGCCCTTTCGCGATCGTGACGGTGGATGCCTTCCACGGAAAAGGCTCCCACAGCGGCATCCACGCGTGGAGCTATACGGCCGACTATCTCGCCGCCCATCTCGCCGGAGTCCTGCCAGGCCATCCGGCGATCCTGATCGCGGGGACGCTCGTCGCGCTCGGCGCCCTGTATTGGCTGGTGCAGAGACAGTTCGAATCGGCCGACTTCGTCCAATTCGTGCAGACCCGGCTCGACACCACCGAGTACTCTAGCGGTCTGGGAGCCTAAGCGCCGGCAAGTCTCGCCGGGGCGGGCCCGCAGCGCCGGCTGCCAGTGCGGCTTTTCGTCCAGGCGCTCACTCTCCCGTCGCCAATACGCGCACGTCGCCTTTGCCCCACACGGTCTGGCGGCCGACGCCGGTCCAGCGGGCGGCGCGGAGCCAGGGCAGGAACTCGCCCAGCTCGCCCGCGTACTCGGCTTCGCCGGTGAAGCCTCCCAGCGGGTGCGATTGGCCGGTGCGGCTGGAACGGCGGCGGGCGGTTGTCCAGTTGAGGTCGCTCGAAAGCAGTTCCACCGCGCGCGCGCGTGCGCCGAGTCCGCGGAAATCGATTTCGAGCGGACCCGCGCCGTAAAGCGCCCTGAGCGTCGAAATGCGATCTCGCAGCCGGGCGAAGAGCACGCCGAACTCCGGCCCCCCACCCGGCACGATGCCTGGCCCGTTGCCGCCCTTCAATTCGGTGGGCGTCAGGAAGCGCAAACGCACACGGCGCACTGTTCGGTCGCCTGGCCCGGCGTCGAGGCTGACCACGGTTGGCGGGCCGGGTTGCCCCGCCATCTCCCACGTCGTTTCATCCTTGCCGATCTGCTCCACGCGGCTCAGCGCGGCGCGGCCCCGGCCAGGCCCCAGCCCCGTTTCGCGAAGCTGTTCAAAGGCCGCGCGGATCGCCGCCATCAGCTCCGGCCTGCCATCGAACATATGCATGTCGATGTGGAAGGCCTCGCCGGGCGCGATCTCCCGGCCATCCACCGCCGCGGTACGGAACACGAAAGGGCGCGGCCAATCCTGCAACCCGCTTGGGCGACCGCCGGCGCGCCCGGGTTCGAACAGGCGCGCGTATGCATCCCTCGATGCCGTTTGCCGCAGCAGCAGGCCAAACGCGCCGCGCACCACGTTGCCGCTTTCTCCTGGGGGAAACGACAACCTGCCGAGCGCCTCGAAGTGCCATCGCAGCCGGTGGAACTCGAATGTATTCACGCCATTGAAACCGCTGCGGAAGGTCCGCCTGTTGTATAATAGTAGGGCATTTGGCTCTTGATTTCCGCTCTGAGGCACAAGAAGGGGTTGCGTGAGTCCATCCGCATGCCCCTTTTTTTGTTGTAGGGGCCGTCGGCGGCCAGATGGAATTTGAGTTGAATTAAAGAAGGAAAAGGCACGATGAAAGAAAAAGGCACAGTGAAGTGGTTCAACGCAGCCAAGGGCTACGGCTTTATCCAAAGGGAGAACGGAGAGGACGTGTTCGTACACTTCTCCGCCATCCAGTCGCAGGGTTATCGCACACTGGATGAAGGCGCGAAAGTGGAATTTGAGGTGACTAAGGGCCCCAAGGGGCTGCAGGCGACCAACGTCGCTTTGACCTAACGGACAGCGGGCGGACCGGCCGCCCCGCAGCGGCCGGTTCCCGTATCCTATCCCAAACCTGGAGGTTTATGAGCAAGGAAGACTGCATCGAAGTCACCGGCACGGTATTGGAAAAGTTCCCCAGTGGGCTGTTCAGTGTCCAGCTCGAGCATCAACGCGTCGTGTTGGCGCACCTGGCCGGCAGGTTACGGCGGAATCGCATCCGCGTCCTGGCTGGCGACAAGGTCACTTTGGAGTTGTCCCCCTACGACTTGACCAAGGGACGGATCACCTTCCGCCACCGCTAGATTCTCTTAGACTCCCCCCACCCGTTCCTCCGAAAAAGTACTTTCCGTGCGAAACGGTACATACGGCGCACGATGAGGCGTGGTAAAAATCGAATGGGTATCCCTTCGATCACTGCCTTTGGATAATTCTTTCGTGAGTTGGGAAGGGGCCGGTAACTCACACGATCAGCAGCTCAAGGGACCAGCATGAAAGATCCAAACGAGAGCGGAGAACGCCGGCGGGGCCGCGTAGCCAAGTCCGCGGCCGCTACAATCAAGCCGGAGGGTGCCGTGGACAAGCCAAGAGGCGCGCAAGGCCGTTCCCGCAAGCAGGCCGCCGACGCGGCTGGAGACCTCGCCGCCGTGCTGTCCCGCAAGGTAGTCGGCCAGCCCGACGCCACGCGGCAGATTGTTCCCTACGTGCAGATGTTCCAGGCTGGCCTCGCTCCGGAAGGCCGTCCGGTGGGTGTTTTCCTCTTGCTCGGACCCACCGGCACCGGCAAGACCAAGACCGTCGAAGCGTTGGCCGACACGCTGCACGGCTCGGAAAAGAACATGCTCAAGGTGGACTGCGGCGAGTTCCAACTCGAGCATGAAGTCGCCAAGCTGATCGGCGCGCCTCCCGGCTACCTGGGGCATCGCGAAACGCAGCCCATGCTCACCCAGCAACGGCTCAATTCGAGCACCAGTGAGCAGTGCGAACTTTCGCTGGTTTTGTTCGACGAAATTGAAAAGGCCGCCCCCTCGCTCACGCGCCTGCTGCTGGGCGTGCTCGACAAAGGCATTCTCCGGCTGGGCGACAATACGTCGGTCAATTTCGAAAAGAGCCTGGTCTTTCTCACCAGCAATCTTGGCTCCCGCGAAATGCTGCGCGAGATCCACCCCGAATTCGGCTTCCAGTCGGCCGGCGCCGGCCCCCGGCCCGATCTCACCGGCAAGCTGCGGGGCATCGGAATGGTGGCCGTCCGCAAGCGCTTTTCGCCCGAATTCATCAACCGCATCGATTGCATCATCACCTATCAGCCGCTCTCGCTGGAGGCGCTCTCGACCATCCTCGATCAACAGATTGCGGACCTGCAGAACCACGTCAACACGCGGCTTGGGGAACGCTCGTTTACGCTCGAGGTGCCGCTCGAAACGCGCCAGTTCCTGCTCGAAAGGGGCACCAGCGCGGAGTATGGCGCGCGCGAACTGAAACGAACCATCCACCGCTATCTGACGCAACCGCTGGCCACCCTGGTCGCCACGAACCAGGTCCCGCCCGGGGCGCGCGTGCTGGCCGGGGTTGCCGAAAGCCGCGAAGCGCTGGACATCTCCGCTCTGCGCCACCCCGGCGTGGCGGAGCCGGCCACGCAGCCCACCGTGCTCCTGGTCGACGACAACCGCGACCTGCTGCGCTTCCTCGAGCGGCTGATGGCCGACGCCGGCTGGAACCTGGTCACCGCCGAAAGCGCCACCGAAGCCAGGCGCGCCTTCGAGCAGCATGAACCCGACGCCGTACTGCTCGACTACATGCTTCCCGATGGCAACGGGGTGGAACTGGGCGTCGAGTTCCTGCGCGCGGTCCCGCACATGCTTGCCATCGTGATGACGGGCACCATTCTGCCGCAGGAAGAGGAAGCGCTATGCGAGGAACATAATTTCCCCGTTCTCCGCAAGCCGTTCCTGGCGTCCGATTTGATGAACCTGATCCGCAGCCGCCTGTCGTCCGCCGGCGGCGCCTCCCATAGCGC
>DASWZP010000122.1:0-3162 GCA_036404395.1 Bryobacteraceae bacterium
CTGTGGCGCAGGCGATCTTCCACTTCTGCCGGGATCTCCACTTGCGTACTCCTTCGAATCAGATCGTCCATCTCGTCGTTGGCGTTTTGGTCACGCATGGCTGCTTTCCTCCTTGTGGACTGCGGGAATCAAATGCGAGAGCAAACTGCGCAGCTTGGCGCGCGCGCGGGCGACGTGCTTGCGGACGGTCGCTTCGCGGCAGTCCATCGCCGCCGCGATATCGCCATACGGAATCTCCTCGACCGCATGCATCAGGATTGTCCGAGCCTGGTTTTTCGGCAAAAGTCCGATGGCTTGAAGCACCTGGGTTTCCTGCTCCGCACCGGAAATATCCTGGGCGGCGGAGGGGGACGAGTCCGGGATGTCCTCCGGAATTACGTCTGTCTCCAGCCACTTGCCCTGACGCAATTTACGCCGGAGCGCATCGTGCGCGGCATTAATCGAGATCTGCAAAACCAGAGCTTGCGGATTCGGGTGTATGCATATGCGATCCCAACGCTTCCACACCGTTAGCAGGGCCTCCTGGAAGGCGTCTTCCACGTCGTTGCGGTCCCGCATGACGCGCCACACGGCGCGCATCATGCGGTCTTCGATGGGCGCAATCAGCCGCTCATACTGCAGGTGCCGATCGTTCATGGAGTCCTTGTCTTCGCGACGACTCAGGTCAAGTAAAAAGGTTGCCACGACAATTATTGCTCTCAAACTGGAAACGCTCGGCCGGTATTGTTGGTGGACAAGGGGCCTGGCGTTTATTGCGCCAGCAAGAGATCCGATTCCGGCAGGGTTAAACCGATAGATTCCGAAAAGCCTGTAAGCTATTGTTAATGGATGATTTAGGCTGCTTAATTCGAGTTGCTCGGGCAAGCTAAAGCATGCCCTACCATCGGGTCGGATTTTTGCGCGGCTGTTATACTCAAGACTTCCGTGTTCCATTCCATTGAAAAGCAGGTTGCAGACGCGTTTCACGCGCACATACAGGCTCGCTACGGCGTGGACCTGAGCGTAGCCATCGAGCAGCCGCGGCAAAGCGATTTCGGAGAGATCGCGGTGCCGGCGGCATTTCAGCTCGCCAAACAACTGCGGCAGCCGCCGAAGAAAATCGCGGCCGAATTGGCCGCCGAGATCGGGCCGATTGCGGGCGTGGCGGCGGTCGAAGTGGCGGGCAACGGCTACATCAACATCCGCCTCGACCGCGGCGCTTACGCTGCGGCGCTGTTGCGGGGCGAAGCCGAAGGTGTGACCGCGGCCGGCGGCAAGATCATCGTCGAGCACACCAACATCAATCCCAACAAGGCGGCGCACATCGGCCACCTGCGCAACGCCACGCTGGGCGACACGTTCGTGCGCATGCTGCGCGCTTCCGGAGCGCGGGTCGAAGTGCAGAACTACATCGACAACACCGGCGTGCAGGTGGCCGACGTGGTGGTGGGCTTTCATTTTCTGGAAACTAAGACGGCGGCCGATGTGGAGGCGCTGCTCGCCGACCCGGCGGTGCGCTTCGACTACTATTGCTGGGATCTCTACGCGCGCACGTCCAGTTATTACAAGGAGCATCCGGAATCGCTCGCCTGGCGCAGCCAAACGCTGCACGCGATCGAAGCCGGCGATGGCGAGCTGGCCCGGATGGCGCACCTGGTAGCGGACGCGGTTGTCCAGGCGCATTTGAAAACCATGCTGCGGCTCGATGTGGAGTACGACGTGCTGCCGCGCGAAAGCGAAATTCTGCACTTGCAATTCTGGGCCGCCGCGTTCGAGCAACTCAAGCAGCGCCAGGCCATCTATCTGGAGAGTGAAGGCAAGAACGCCGGCTGCTGGGTGATGCCGGGACTTTCCGATGAGGGCAAGGTGATCGTGCGCTCGGATGGCACGGTGACATACGTGGGCAAGGACATCGCGTATCAGCTCTGGAAGTTCGGTCTGCTGGGCAAGGACTTTCACTACCGGCCGCTGATGACTTACGCCGACGGGCGCGTGCTCTGGGTAAGTACCGACGAACCTACCGAAGGCGAACACCAGTTCGGACATGGGTCGCGCGTCTACAACGTGATCGATGCGCGCCAGTCGTACTTGCAGGACGTGGTGGCGGCCGGGCTGCGCGGTTTGGGTTATGCGGCGCAGGCGGAGCAATCGATCCACTTTTCGTATGAGATGGTGGCGCTCTCGCCGCGCTGCTGCGCCGATCTGGGAATTCCGCTTTCCGAAGAAGACCGCGCGCGGCCGTACGTGGAAGTGTCCGGGCGCAAGGGACTCGGCGTCAAGGCCGACGATCTGATGGATAGTCTGATCGCCAAGGCGTTGGTGGAGGTGGATGCGCGGCACGTGGAGAAGCCCGCCGCCGAACGGCAGCGCGTAGCCGAGCAGATTGCGATCGGCGCGCTGCGCTATTTCCTGCTCAAGTTCACGCGCACTTCGGTAATCGCTTTTGACTTGCAGGAGGCGCTTAGCTTCGAGGGAGAAACCGGGCCCTACGTGCAGTACGCCGCGGTGCGGGCGCGCAACATTCTGCGCAAGCTCGAGGAGCGCGGCGAGACGCTGCCGGATTTCGCGGCCGAGCTTTCCACCGAGGCGCTCGCGCGGCAATTGCAATCCGAGGATTTCTGGCAGGTGCTGCTGGCCGCGTCCAAGGTCGATTCAGCCTTGGATGGCGCCTTGAGCGCCGGCGAACCCGCGCATGTCGCCAGATACGCCTTCCAATTGGCGCAGGCGTTCAACAACTTCTATCACCAGTACCCGATTCTCCAGGAGGAGAGCCGCGAAAGGAAAGTTTTCCTATTGTGGATGACCGATTTCTTCCGCCGGCAACTGGAACGGACCGCGGGCATCCTGGGCATTCAGATTCCGGAATACATGTAGGGAGTGGGGCCGGTCCCCGACCGGCCAAGGCGGGATGATTGCGCGGCGCGGGCCGGGCATGCCCGGCCCCTACGGTTGGCGATGATACAAGACAAGACACCGGCGGCAAAGACCGCCGGCGTTACGAGAGAGACACTACGGGCGATAGGAATGGATGAAACAGGTATAAGTGCGTTGCGGGTGGCCGGGCTTCGCGGACTTAGCGCCGTGCGTATCGGCCACCCGATGATTTGAGTAGAAACTTCGATGATTTAGGCCCGCTGGATGGCGGGCACATCCTTGCCGATTCGTTCCTTACTCTCTGTTATC
>DASWZP010000123.1:0-20258 GCA_036404395.1 Bryobacteraceae bacterium
GAGCGGTCGATAGCCCAAGCCATCCAACGGTTGTGTGCGCTTTCGCTGAACCAACGCGCTCCAAAACCACTTCGCCCATGTAGGGTGAACCGGAAGTCCGAGCCGTTGCGAAATCCGGTACAAGACAAACTCTGGATTGCCGGACTCGATGGTCTTGCCGAGCCCGACGTCATCGGCGATGAGCAGGTTGACGCGGGGCATCTGGATGGCGCGGACCACGGGATCGAGCTGGTAGCTCTCGATTTCAATACCACTACGGAAGGGCGACTGGAGCTGGCGGGTGTCGGCGATGGAGGCGGCGCCCCAGCGGACAGCGTCGAGAAACGCTTCGAGATGGGCTGGCTGGTCGAAGCCCTTGGGCTCCGGCAGTTCCATCTTCTCGAAAGCGCGCGCGCCGGGTTCGATTTCCCAGATGACCTGCAGTTCTTCGCCAAGCGCATCGTCTTCAATAGAGGTGAGGCTGACGAGGTGCTGAGGCCGTTCCGCAGGCTGCGGAGCGCTCGCGCCCTGCCGCACATCGGTCACCACGTAGCGCCGCTGTCGCACGACGGCGAGCTGGCCTTGCTCGGGTACGGAGCGCAGGGCTTGCATTGATATATGTGTAGCAGCTTACATTACGGTGCGCTCGGACCTGCTTCACCTTATTGGCTTGGCGACTTCGGCAGTTTCTGTATTGAAACGTGACCATCGTCGGTGCCAATCGCGAGGTTTCGCCCGTCTGGACTGAACGCCCAGGTCGACGCTCGTTCCGGGTCCTTCGAGGCAAACGTAGCGACCATCCGCCACGTCGGAGCACGCCAGACTTTGACATTGCCGCGGTCACTGAGTGAATGCTCCACGAGCAATTCGGCATCGACTACTCTGCCACCCGCGCCGCAGCGGAGATTTGAGAAGTCAGGAGAATTCTCCGAACGCTTCTGTGTGAGCTTCTGTATAGACAATCGAAGGAGTCCAGCTCGACAAATCAAGGGGCAGTCTGCCGATTGGGGTACGAGGAAATGCTTCGCAGTCGAAGCGGGACGCACCAGATTTCGGAACTACCGAAGCGAGGGCCGGACGAGCCATCGCTTGCCAGCGTTCACGACTGTAGAACTGGCCACCCGCGGCGGTGAATTGCGATAATCGTATGGGGTTGGCACTCGCATGGCCGTCTACAAGCAAAAGGAAAGCAAGTTCTGGTGGTACAAGTTCACGTGGAACGGCGAGCCCATTCGCAAAAGCACCAAGCAAACCAACAAACGTGTTGCCGAACAGATGGAAGCTGCGCACAAGACGGCTCTGGCAAAGGGCGAAGTTGGCATCGTCGAGAAGGACCCTGCTCCGTCGCTAAAGGTGTTTTCCGACAGGTTCATGCAGGCGGTCTCGGTCCGCTGTGCAGAGAAGCCGAGGACGGTCGAGTTTTATCAGGAGAAGTTGAATAGGCTGTTGGAGTTCCCGGCCCTTGCAAACGCCGCCCTCGACGCTATCGATGAGGCGCTCATCGAACAGTACGTCCAGGAACGGCGGAAGTTGGTCGCCCCCGCCACGGTGAACCGCCAGTTGGCAACGCTCCGTCGTGCATTACGCCTCGCCCAAGAATGGAAAGTAATCGACCGTCTTCCCAGAATCCGACTCCTCCAGGGGGAGCGGACGCGCGAATTCGTGCTCAGCCGCGAACAGGAACCGGTCTACCTGAATGCCGCACCGGACCCGCTCAAGGACCTGGCCCTCCTGATGCTGGAAACCGGCCTGCGGGATGGCGAAGCCCTGGCTTTGAGGTGGCCCGACCTTCACCTGAAACCGGCGCCCACGGCGAAATTCGGCTATCTCCAGGTTTGGAAAGGAAAGTCTGCCAAAGCGCGGCGGACGGTTAGCCTGACGGCGCGGGTACGAGATATGCTGGCCAGCCGCGCGAAAGAGTCATCTTCGGAATTCGTGTTTCCGGGCAGGGGCGGCGATCCCATTCTGGTAACCTCGCTCGACCACCAGCATGCGAAAGTGCGGGAACTCCTGAAGATGCCGGAGGACTTCGTGATACATTCATTACGACATACCATGTTGACCAGGCTCGGTTTGCTAGGCGTGGACGCCTTTACGATCATGAAAATTGCCGGCCATAGTAGCATCACGATCTCACAGCGGTACGTGCATCCTTCGCCCGAGTCGGTCGAGAGTGCCTTCGAGAAGCTGGAAATGTCCAATCAGCCCGTTCCGAGGAAAGAGGTGGGCATAGAATTGGGCATAGGAGGCCAAGATGCGGCTCGACAAAATCGCCATAATGCAATGAAATAGAAAGGCTTGGGCCCTTAGCTCAGCGGTTAGAGCAGCGGACTCATAATCCGTTGGTCGAAGGTTCAAATCCTTCAGGGCCCACCATCGGACCGAGGACCAACCTCCGTCATTTTCAGAAATGTTTGGGGACCTTCTGGTCCCACACCACCTGCTTGGCGGTACTAAAGTACTGCTCAATGGACCATTGGGTAACGATATCGCAGCGTCGTTAACTGGACGCAATCTTAAAGTAAAAATCGTACAAAAAGACGCTATAATACCTTGTTCGAACTTTGGTGATGGAGCCCGCCATCCACCGTCTCGAGCCTGGCTCGGGAATGGTAGCTCCCGCGCGTGAAGAGCTATGATTCCGCGGCCGCGAGGCATTCTGCCCGAAGTAAACGGCGTGGCCCGCACCCCGGATTCCAGTGAGTGATTCACAAACATGCCTTACAACTCATGGCTAGCGGCAAACCTGGACCTGGCGGCGGAAGTGGCGGAGCGGTACGACATTGACGCGCTCGCCGGTCTTCTCGCCAGCGCGCGGGCAGTGGCAGGAGAGAACGAGATCAGCGTCGCCGTGCTGGGACGATTCAAAGCCGGCAAGAGCAGCTTCCTGAACCATTTTCTCGGGCGCAGTTTCCTGCCCGTCGGCGTCGTGCCGGTGACGTCCGTGGTCACGGCAATCCGCTATGGCGTTCACGAAGAGGCGCGCGTGCATCACGACGATGGACGCGATCCCGAAGTTCCGATCGACGGGATCGGCCGCTACATTTCCGAGAAAACGAACCCGGAGAACACCCGGGAAGTCGTCCTGATCACGGTGGAACTGCCGGAACTGCGGCGATTTCGCGGGTTGCAGTTCGTCGATACGCCGGGTCTCGACAGCGCGCTCTCTCACAATACGCAAGCCTCTCTGGCGTGGCTGCCGCATGCGGGACTGGCGCTGGTAGCGGTCAGCGTCGATCCGCCGCTTTCCCAGGGCGACATCGATCTGCTGAAGAGCCTTTACCGCTACACGCCGAAAGTGGCCGTACTGCTCACCAAAGCCGACCTGCTCAGCCAACCGGAGCTCGAGGAAGTCATCGAGTATGTGCACGCACAGCTTGCCAGGAACTTCTCCGGTACGCCGCAGGTCTTCCCTTATTCGACGAAGCCCGGCTTTGAGCACTTCCGCGAGGCGCTCGAAGCCGAGCTAGCCGAGGGAACCTTGGGGCACTTCGCCGAAGAGCGCGAGTCCATCTTGATGCGAAAGATGGAAACGCTGCTGGGCGAATTGAGCGACTTCCTGGCGCTGAGTCTCAAGTCGGCTGAAACGGTTCAGTCGGAGCGGCAGGCGCTCAATCAACAAATGCTCGGCGAAAAAGAAGCTCTCGACGATGTGAAGTCGGTGATCCGGCTGCTGGTGGAAAATGCGGTGGCGGGAGCGCGGGCCGACATCAGTCAGCGGCTCGAGGCGCACCGGCCGGAAGTGGAGCGCGCCTTGTTCGAGGCCTTCGAGAACGAATTTCCGCAATGGACCAGGAATCTCGGCGCCATGCGCCGCTCGTTCGAAGACTGGCTGACGGGCGCCCTGCGCGACGAGCTTACGGCGCTTTCCGACCGCCATCGCGATTCCCTCCTGGAGCCTTTGCGCCAGGTGCGGAAACAGACATTTCGCGTGCTGCAACAGTTTCGAGACCGCTTGTCGGATAGCTCGATGCGGGCGTTCGGCGTGCCGCTGCGGACGACGGAAACCGAAATCGATGTGGTCGAGCCGCACACGCCCAACGTCAGAGTCGGCCGGGTGTTCGATAGAAACTGGGAAGTGCTGTCGCCCATTCTGCCCGCGTTTGCGATCGAGGCCGTGGTTCGCCGCCATTTCACGCGCACCATCCCCTATCTGGTGGAACAGAATCTCAGCCGGCTCGCCACGCAGTGGGAAGAGAGCGTCAACGGCGCGCTTTGGGGCGTCGATAAGGAAGCCCGGCGGCGCCTGGATGAATTGATGGGCACGGTCGAACGGCTGGTGGGAAGCGGCAGCAAGAAACGGACGCCGCAGCTCCGCGCGGACTTCGAACGCATCGAGGCGGCACGGAGATCCATGGTCGCGGAGCCCGTGGCCTGATGCGGTGCGCCGTGGTCCTGGTCTGACGCGGCACGGCAGCGGCCCCTCACATTCCACCGCGCCTCCCATGGCCGATGCGGCCGTGATACGCTCGGCTTTGTGAATATGCGCTCTTTGTCCCTTGCCTGCCTGCTCTTTGCGCCGCTTCTTTTTGCGCAGGACCGGCCGCTCACTTCCCTGCCCTATACGCCGAGCCTGGAGCTGAAATTCCTCGATCGCACGGCCGACCCGTGCGTCGATTTCTATCGCTTCTCCTGCGGCAGTTGGAACAAGCTGAATCCGATTCCGCCCGACCAGGCGCGCTGGAACGTCTACAGCAAGCTGACCACCGAGAACATGCAGTACCTGTGGGGAATGCTCGAAGGGTTTGCCAAGCCTGCTCCGGGCCGCACGCCCAACCAACAGAAGATCGGCGACTATTTCGCCGCCTGCATGGATGAGGCGGGCATCGAGAAGGCCGGCACGCGCCCGCTGGAGGCAAGCTTGGGCGAGATCGCGGCCCTCAAGAGCGCCGCCGACCTGGCGCCGCTCGTGGCGCGGTTGCACCTGGTTTCCGGCTCGGCACTTTTCGGCTTCGGCTCGAACCAGGATTTTGCCGACTCCGAGCAGGTAATCGCTTTCGCCGGCGCGGGCGGGCTGGGCCTGCCGGATCGCGATTATTACGTCAAGACCGACGCCAAATCGGTCGAGACGCGCGAGCGCTATCTGGATCACGTGACTCGCATGTTCGGCCTGCTGGGCGATCGGCCGGCCACCGCGCGCGCGGAAGCCGCTACCGTGATGGCGATCGAAACCGAGCTGGCCAAAGCTTCGCTCACCCGCGTCGAGCTGCGCGATCCGTATAACCTGTTTCACAAGTTGTCACCGGCCGATCTCGAGAAGCTGACGCCGCATTTCGACTGGCCGCAATACTGGAAAACCATCGGCCTCGCCGCGCCGGCGGTGGTCAACGTCACCGAACCCAAGTTCTTCGGTGAGGTCGAGAAGCTGATCGAATCGCGCCCTGCTCCCGATTGGAAGACGTATCTGCGCTGGCACCTGGTGAATGATCGCGCGGCCTATCTGGGTAAGGCGTTCGTCACCGCAAATTTCGATTTCTACAGCAAGTACCTGCGCGACGTGAAGGAGATGGAACCGCGCTGGAAGCGCTGCGTGCGGCGCGTGGATCGGGACCTCGGCGAAGCCCTCGGCCAGGTGTTCGTGGAAAAGACATTCACCCCCGAGACTAAAGCCAGCGCGGTCGCTATGACGCGCGAGATCGAGAAAGCCATGGAGGCCGACATTAAGCAGCTCACCTGGATGGACGACGCGACCAAGCAGAAGGCGCTCGAAAAACTGCACACGGTGGTTAATAAGATCGGCTACCCAAACCAATGGCGCGACTACAGCTCGGTCGTCATCACGCCTGACGATTACGCGGGCGACGCCGCGCGTTGCGATCTTTTCGAGAACCGGCGCGAGCTCGCCAAGATCGGCAAGCCGGTGGATCGCGGCGAGTGGGGGATGACGCCGCCCACGGTCAACGCCTACTATGACCAGCAGATGAACGACATCAATTTCCCGGCCGGCGTGCTGGAGCCGCCGCTCTACGATCCGAAGATGGACGACGCGCCCAACTACGGCAACACCGGCGCCACTATCGGCCACGAGTTGACGCACGGCTTCGACGACGAGGGCCGCCAGTTCGACGCCAAAGGCAACCTCAAGGACTGGTGGACCAAGCAGGACGCCGACGCTTTCGTCGCGCGCGCCGCGTGCGTCTCCACGCAGTATTCCGAATACACCGTGATCGACGACATCAAGATCAACGGCAAGCTCACGCTGGGCGAAGATGTGGCCGATCTGGGCGGCACGATGCTGGCCTACATGGCGTGGAAGGACGCGACCAAGGACCAGAAGCTCGCGCCCATCGACGGATTCACTCCCGACCAGCGTTACTTCATCGGCATGGCGCAGTGGGCTTGCGGCGACGAACGCCCGGCGAGCAAACGCCTGCATGCGCTCACCGATCCGCATTCGCCCGAGGAATACCGCATCAACGGCGTAGTCTCCAACATGCCGGAGTTCGCCCGAGCTTTCGCGTGCAAGCCCGGCCAGCCGATGGTGCGCGCCAACGTCTGCCGCGTGTGGTGAGATGAAGCTGGCGGCTGTGCCGCTTTGGCGCTGCTACTGCTGCGATCGGAATGCCTTGAACGGAATCGTCAGCGATCCGATGTTGCCGGAAAAGGCGTCGCGCACGATTACCCGCAGCTCGTTGGCTTTCGGGTTCGGTTGCAGGGCGTGGCTATATGCCAGCCCGTCTGCCAGCGCCTGCCGATAAGTGTCGGGCCGCAGCGCTAGAACCAAGGTGTCGAGCACTTGATCGTACTGGCCGCCCTCGTGATCTTCCTGCACCAGAACCACGTCGACGCGGCCGTTGAATAGGTCGCGCTCCTGCTGGATGTCCAGCGTGCGCGGGTCAATCCGCAGGCGAACGTCGTATCGATCCGTTCCGTTGGCGGGAACCACCTCCGCCGACAGCGCGACGGCGGTTGCATCCAGTGGACTCCAGGCGGCATCGCGAATTGCCGCCGTGCGGCCCGGCGGATCATTGGCCGGGTCGGGAGCGTCCACATATCCTTTTCGATAACGCACGCTGACATCCGGCCGTCCGGCGACTTTGACTTCAACGCGGTGAAACCTGCCGTCGTGCTGCGGTGAAGCGGGATAGAAGCCCAGCGTGTAAGTCACCGAGGCCTCTTCGGCGGCGGTGCGGATAGCGCCCTGGATATCATTGGTATTCAGGAAGGCGCGCCCGCCCGTGAGCGCCGACATCTCCAGCATCGGCCCTTGCGTCCTCTCGAGCACCCTGTTGTCGGTCCGCCCAACTTTCTGGAGCCAGAGTGGGTCAATCGTGCGCGCGCCAGTGCGCCGGTCCGACGGCGGCCTCACGGTCGCGTCGGCTTGCAATGTCACGAGGCCGCGGGCATCCACCGCATACAGCGCAACGTTGGCGCTGTTCAGCACTCGCATGGTGTCGAGCATCTTATCGTAGTCTCCGGATTCGGCACTTATGGGGAATCCCGACGAGACCCAGATCAAGTTCTTGCGGCCTGGAATTGCAGCGACGCGGTTCGCAATGGCCGCGAACAGCCTGAGCGTGATCTGACCTCTGGTGTCGGGAGCGCTCCGATGCTGCGGACGCGCGGTGCCGGCGAGGCGTTGAAGCCCGGCATCATTACCAGCGGCGCTATTGCCATGAACCAGGTCCGACATTACTTCCTGCATGAGTTCGGATCCCGAGATGGCACCCGTATGGCTCGCAGTCCCCTCGGCATCGGGCTTCCAGGCGGCCAGGCGCTTTACTAGCTCAGACGAGTCCCGCGTGAGATCGTACAGGACCTGGAGATACCCCGGCCGCACCAGGTCGATCCCGACTCGGTCCTCCGGCCGGATCTGGCGCAGAAATGCGATGACGGCCTGCTTGGCGTAAATCCGGTCGGCCCATCCGGTGTTGAAAGGGTCGATGAGAATGACAGTCGTGGCGCCTGGCCCGGAGAGAGCCTCGCCTCGGTTCGAAAACACGGGTGCGTCCGAAGTGGCTGGCCAGCCCGCAACCGGCGATTCGCCGACGGCGACCGCCCCCCCGTGGGTAGTTAAACTAAAGAAGCTGATCTGCTGAGGCTTGCCTTCGTCAAAGACCTTGAAGTTCTCGCGCAGCAGGCCGCGAACCGGGACGCCGTGCTTCCCTTGCGCAACTACGGTGATCTCGACCAGCCGCGTGGTGGCCCGAATAGTTATATCCGGCGGAGAAGCCTGCCCGGTCTGCGCCACCACTGTTGCCAAAAATGCCCCCGCGCAGCCGAGCGCGTGCTTGATCATGATCATCCCTTTGGCTACCGCAAACGCGCGACCACACTATATCTAACGGGTCGGTTCGCTTTTCGGTTTCCGCTCTAGTACTGCCCTGCGAACTGCCCAGCCCAGCTCCTCGGCAGAATGGAAGCTCGGACTCCGCACTCCATTAATGAAGATCGTAGGCGTCGAGTCAACGTGGTAAAGCCTAGCCAATAGTTCGTCTCGTAATAGAACCGGGTCCGCGCCGTGACTATTGACGCACTCCCTAAGCTTAGCAGTGTCAACCAGGCCTTCCTGGGTGGAAAAGGCTTCGATCCTCTCACCGAGTGCCTCCGCCGTCAGGCTTGTCTGGTTGGCCATCAGGAAGTCGTGCAGGCGCCAGAAAGAGCCTGGCGCCTGAAGTTCGGCGCAGGCGGCGAACTCTGCCGCCGGGCGCGCCCATTTGTGCATCTGAAGGGGAAGGTGCTTGAAGATGATCCTGACCCGAGCAGCGTCGTCTGCGGGAAGAGCCTCCGCGAGATCTTCGAATCGCTTGCAAAATGGGCATTGGAAATCGGAGAAAACGACGATCGTCACGGGCGCGTCATTGCTTCCCCGGGACGGCGACTCGTCGGCAACCAGGGCCTTTTGCGTCTCGGCCGCTAGCCATTGCCGCTCTTTCGTAGGGTCGGTCGTCGTGTCGAACAGCGTTTCGGTGAGAAATCGGAGATCGGGGGAGGCGTAGAGCACGAGGCTCCTCTTCGGTGCAGTTGCGCGCACCGTGAACAGTCGAAAGCACGTGCCCTTCAATGGCCCTTCATCCTCCACCCCGAGGTCCGGCGCCAGCTCATAGCGAGCAGCCACATAGGCGCGAATCTTCGCGAGGTCCGCGGCGGTCGGCGTAGGACAACCCTTCCCGTGGCCGCCCGCGACACCCGTCAGCACCAGCGCCAGTACGGCGGCGCAGTACGTATTCTGCCCAGCCAAGCGTCTGTATCTTCGCATGAGGTCCCGCCTTCCAGACCTTTTCTTGGGGCAACGGGGACCGCTGCGGACGGTCGCCCGTTGCCGAGTATGCTCAGCCTAACGCGTTGGCCTTCACTAGCAGCCAGCCATACACGAGTTGTATGCGTTGTTGCAGGCGGAATTGCCCTCTTGGTCCACGATGTAACACACGTTGTCCGCTGCGTCCTCCTGCTGTGAGCATGACGCCATCGCGGCGGTGTAGCCGAAGTTGCATGCTGGCACGCACATGTCGTTGTTGTTCTGAGTGCAATCCTCCATACACGTCATAAGTGACACATTGGCATTCATGGCGCACCAATTGTACGAGGACTCGGCGTTGTCGTAGCAGGTGTCCGCCGTGCTTCCATTGCTCGACTGGCAGGTTGCAAGAGCGTTTTGACAGCCACCCGCGCAGTCCTGGGCTGCCAACGGTCGCACTACAAACGCCTATACCCCCCCCCGAAAGCCAGAGTCAATAGTAATTTTATAATTTAATATCTTGAACTATTAATCTTAAATATCGTCGGCAATCGGGCATGCCTAGCATGTTGCACGGGCGGAGATACCCAGTTGGGCCAGTTACGTTAAGCTCGCCCGATAGAAGCGACGCTGGTGGTGCTCGCAACCCTCACCTGAGGCGTGGGGTCCGCGCCCTACAAGGTCGCCGGGATCAGCCAAATCAACTTCCAGGTTGTCCCATATACCAACCAGTCTCAAACGCCCGGCCTTGCGACGGGCGCGATTTTTGTGACGCTGCCTTCGACAACAAGCCCCGGCTTCCAGATTTACGTCGCCGGCCAGTGAAGCGGGCGACACAGCTCCGCCGGCCCGCCGTGTCGCCGTGGCACACTCGCTTGAAGAAGCTGCTGATTGCAAAGCTGGCTTTCCCGGCCCTCGACGTGCTCATACGAATCATCATGCGTGTGCAAGTGTTAGTGTGTCTGGCGCTATTGAGCGCCTCCTGCGCGATGGCACAGAGGACCCGCACAGCATCAGCCGATCTCAGAGAGAAGTGTGCGGTAGAACTCCTCTTTCGCGTAACGCTCCAGCCAGGGCGTGTGGCCGCACTGCGAGAGTTCGATGAGGCGGAACTCTGGAAGCGCGGTTAGAGGTTCGGCAACGCCGGCGGCCGGCGAGGAATCCGAATCGCCGTGAATGGCGACTACCCGACATCTCACCATCCGCGCTTGGCGCAACAGTTCGCCGGATCGGCGCATCGCGGCAGCTTCGTTCCAGACGGCGCGGTAGATTTCGGCGCTGAGGCGGACGTCGCCGGGCTCGTCGATTTCGGCGATCGGGGCATAGGCATCCGCTTTGTTGGCGAGGCGGCCGAGTCTTTCGAGGCTAACGAAAGGCACCGGCGGCAAGACCGCCGGCGTTACCGGGCCCGGCGCGGCGGGACGCTCGAAGGCTGCGGCCAACGCCAAGTACTCCGCCTTCTCCGCATCGTCGAGATGTTCTAGCCGGCGAGCCTGAAGCTCGGCGGCAGAGGACTCGGCGAAGGGCGGGCAGCTCACCAGAATCAGCTTGCCGATCAGCTCCGGGTAGCGCGCGGCGGCCAACAGGCCGAGCCACGCACCCCACGAGTAACCGATCAGGACAGCCGGAGTTTGAGAGAACTTCGACAGAACTTCGCGCAACTCTTCGATCTGTCCTTCGATGGAACGAGCGGTCTGGAGCGGCTCCAGCACCCCGTGATTGCGCGACAGCCGGCGGGCGACAGGCGCCATTTCTCCGGCCGCGCCGGGGCCTCCGTGGATCGCGGCGACGCGGAATGGCGCGGCTCCGTGGAATCTGAGATTGGTGTCCGTCAATGGGCGAGCCGGTGGAATTACATCGCCAGGCCGGTCAGCGCGAAGGCGATTCCCGCCACGCCGGCGATCACACCGATTACTGGGAACATCATCTTGCGCGCGATGAAGTAAATCGAGCTCAGCACCAGCGCGATCTCGAGCAACCCCTCGCCCACGTCATAGCGCAAGGCGCGGTGTTCGGCCGCCTGCGAAGCCGCCTCATGGCCCTCGGCTTCCTTCTGAATATCCTTGGCCTGGCTATCGTACTTCTTCTTTTGCGCTTCGTTGTCGGCTTTCATTTTTTCCGCGGCTTCGCCCTTGGCGCCGAGCACCAGGAGCAGGTTCAGGCCCAGCTCGACGTTGTGAGTTTTGATGCGGGCTGCCTGGTAGTGCGACCAGGCGTCATTGGCCTCGGACTTGGTGATGATGGCCTCCGTGTGCGTCCGGTGCGACATGATGGAGACGATTGCCAGCGCAACCGCCAGTACGGCGGCCAGGATGCCAACCATCTGGCCGGTGCTATCGGACTCATGTCCTTCGTGGTGGATTTCGAGTTCTGCCATATTGGTCTTCGTATTATATGCCAGAACCGTGGGAGTTTTTGGGCGCACTACGGCCGAAAGGAGTGGTAGAGATTGAAAAGTACGTTGCGGGTGGCCGGGCTTCGCGGACTTAGCGCCGTGCGTATCGGCCACCCGATGATTTGAGTAGAAACTTCGATGATTTAGGCCCGCTGGATGGCGGGCACATCCTTGCCGATTCGTTCCTTACTCTCTGTTATCCGAGCGGGCGGCGATCACTGCTATCCGTATACCGCCGGCGGTTATAGGTTTCGAAACCCAAAGTCTTCCGTCGAGAGTCCAGCCCAAGGGGGACCCCGCGTGCCTTTAACGGGCGCCGGAAGTTCAGCAACACCTGAGTGCAACGCTTGCTGGCCAGCAAGTAAGGACTAGCAGCGGAGCCTGGCGCCACAGTCCCAATTCAAGTATGGAGGGTGTGTCAAGGGTTTTGGGAGCTAAGTGACTGAGTTAGTGGGGAAGAAGGGCGGTGACTGAAGGTTGAGGCGGTCAACTGCCGGCCTGCGGCCGGTTGGCAGGCGGAAGCGCCTGCCCCACCGGGCCGGGCATGCCCGGCCCCTACTTTGCAATGCCTAATTGCGTCAGCATCCAGGCGTATTCGAAGGATTGGTCCTTCAAGCGGTCATAGCGGCCGGAAGCGCCGCCGTGGCCGGCGGGCTCCATTTTGATCTTGAGCAGCAGCGGATTCGCATCGGTCTTGAGGGTGCGCAGGCGCGCGACGTACTTGGCCGGCTCCCAGTACATCACCTGACTGTCGTTGAAACTGGTGGTGACTAATATGGCCGGATAGGCGCGGCGTGCCAGATTGTCGTACGGGCTGTAGGTCTTCATGTAATCGTAGTCGGCCTTCTGGTTGGGGTTGCCCCACTCCAGATACTCGCCCACGGTCAGCGGCAAGGACGCATCCATCATGGTGTTCATCACATCGACAAACGGCACCGCCAGGTGCACGGCCCGAAACAGCTCGGGCGCAAAGTTGACCACCGCGCCCATCAGCAAGCCGCCCGCGCTGCCGCCTTCGATGGCCAGCCGCTGGGGCGAGGTCCAATGCCGATCCTCCAAGTATTTGGCGCAATCGACGAAATCGAAGAAGGTGTTTTTCTTCTTCATGAGCATGCCGTCTTCGCGCCACCGCTCGCCCATTTCGTCGCCGCCGCGAATGTGGGCGATGGCGAAAGCCACGCCGCGATCGAGCAGGGCCAGCCGCGGGGCGGAGAACGCGGGCGGCGTGCCGAAGCCGTAGGAACCGTAGCCATAGAGCAGCATCGCGCCCGAGCCATCGCGCGGGAAGCCCTTGCGATAGACGATGGAAATGGGAACCCGGACGCCATCGCGCGCGGCCGCCCACAGGCGTTCGGTCGTGTAGTTGGACGGGTCGAAACCGCCCGGTACTTCCTGCCGCTTGCGCAGCGTGGACTTGTGGGAGCGCACGTCGTAATCGTAGACGCTGGGCGGCGTCACCATGCTCTGGTAGTTGTAACGGTACGAGTCGGAATCGAATTCGGGCGTCTCGCCGGGGTAGGCCGCGTACACGGGTTCGGGAAACTCGATGGCGGTCCAGTTACGCGTATCGAAATCGTAGACGCGAATGCGGTCGATCGCTTGTGTCTTCTCCACCACCACGGCGAAATCGCGGAACAGATCGACGTCTTGTATGCGCACGTCGGCGCGGTGCGGCACCAGCACCTTCCAGTTCGCGGGCGCGTGGTCCTTCTCGGGCGCGGTCACCACTTCGAAATTGTGGCCGCCCTTGTTGGTGCGGATATAGAAAAGGTCGCCGCGGTGATCCAGGTAATAGCGGTGCTTGTTTTCGCGCGGCAGGAAAACCTGGAACGCGCCGCCCGGCTCGCCGGCGGGCAGATAGCGGCACTCGGAGGTGTCCTTGCTCTCGATCCCCAACACGACGTACCGCTTGTCGCGCGTCTTCTGCAAGCCGATATCGTACAACTCGTCTTTTTCTTCGTAGAGCAAGGTGAATGCGGAATCGCCCAGCGCATGGCGCCAGAGCTGGTCGGGGCGCTTGGTGACGGCGTCCTCGGTGGTCAGGAACAGCGTGTGATTGTCGGCCGCCCATTCGACCGAGGTGACGCGCTCGGCGGTATCGGGCAGCGTGCGGCCGTCGCGCAGGTCCTTCACCTGGAGGGTGTACTGGCGGAAGCCGGTGTAATCGACCGTGTAGGCGAGCAGGTTGCCATCGTCGCTAACCACGAAATTGCCGACGCCGACGAACTTGTGCTGATTGCCGAGTTCGTTCGCATCGAGCAGCACCTCCTCCGGCGCGTCCATGTTACCCTTGCGCCGGCAGCGAATGGGATACTGCTTGCCTTCCACCGTGCGTACGTAATACAGGTACGAGCCGCGGCGCACCGGGACGCCCATATCGGTCTGCTGGATGTGGCTCAGCATCTCGGTGTAGAGCGCTTCCTGGAAGGGCTTGAGGCCGGCCGTCAAGGCTTCGGTGTACGCGTCCTCGGCTTCCAGATAGCGGACCACTTCCGGGTCGGTTTTCTCGCGCAGCCAGAAATAATTGTCGATGACGGTTTCGCCGTGCCGCACGTCGCTGTGCGGCTTGATAGGCGCAACCGGCGGGGCCGGAGCGTTGGGCGCTTGGGCGGCGAGCGGCATCAGCGCGACCACTCCCAGGGTGGCAAACAGGCGGGAAAACGGCGGCATTTGGTCTCCTTCACGCGGCGGATTCTCATAGTTCAGTTAGTGCCGGCGGGCAACCGCTCCCTTACGGTCGCGGCTCTGAACACGTCGGAGCCGGGCCCTGAGGGCACGCCGGGGAGCGGTCTCACGATTCATCGCCTATCATATCGCGGTCGGAACGATGGTCAGTTCCGAGATCACGGCGCGCGGCGGAAGTTGGGCGCAGGCCAGCACGGCCTCGGCGACGTGCTCGGGCAAAAGGGCCTGTGCGAGCTGTTCGGGCGGCGGCTTCACCGGGCGTTTCTCCAATATCTCAGTGTCCACCAGGCCGGGGTTGACGACGGTGGTGCGGATGCCGTTCTGGTGCTCTTCGAAGCGGATGGCGTGGGCGAGGCCGATCATGCCATGCTTGGACGCCTGATAGGCAGCGCCGGAGATGTCGGGCGCGCGGCCGGAAATGGAGGCGATGAAGATCAGGTGGCCGGCGCGCGCCTCGCGCATGGCGGGCAGGACGGCTTGCGTGACATAGTAAGCGCCGTTCAGGTTGGTGGAGATCAGCTCATCCCAGATGGCCGGGCGGAGGCGAACCAGGGCGCGGTCCGGCGTGTTGGTACCCGTTGCGTAGACCATGATGTCGATTGGCCCGAGC
The DNA here is from genome assembly GCA_036404395.1 of Bryobacteraceae bacterium. Classification (GTDB taxonomy): domain Bacteria; phylum Acidobacteriota; class Terriglobia; order Bryobacterales; family Bryobacteraceae; genus Bog-375. The sequence goes on from DASWZP010000123.1 coordinate 14,848, forward strand.
ACGCGGCGCGTCTCGTCCACCAGGCGTTCGACATCGGGCAGGCGGGTAGCATCGGCGCGGCAGATCTCGAGAGAGTGGCCGGCCATTTCGGCTTTCAGCGAGCGCAGCCGGTCCTCGCGACGAGCCGCGGCCATTACGCTGGCGCCGTTACGCGCCAGCAGAACAGCCACGGCGCGGCCGATGCCGCTCGAGGCCCCGACCACCAGAGCGACTTTACCTTCAAGGGAGACAGGCATAAGCCAAAATTATGGCAGAGTTGCCGGGTGTGGGGCGGACGCCGCGCGTGGGTAGGACAGACCATCGCTTTCGTGGTCTGTCACGGCTCGGCAAAACGCGGCACATTGACAGACGACAAAAACCGATCGTCTGTCCTACATTCTGCTTGGAGCTATACTTGCTGCTCCGGCGAACATGTCCTTGAAACAACCTATCCAACTCGGGCAGGTGCAGGAGACACTGCTGGTTCCGCTCTACCTCCGCGCGCTCGAGAGCCGCAGGAAGCGGCCAATCCTCGACGATCCGAAAGCCATCGAAATGGTCGGCGCCATCGATTGGGATTTCCAGCGGTTCGGCCAACGGTGGAGGGGCATCTCTTGCTGCTTGCGGAGCGCCATGTTCGACGCGTGGGTCGCGGATTTTCTTCGCGATCATCCTGACGGCACCGTGGTGGAGATCGGCTGCGGGCTTAACACGCGCTTCGAGCGGCTGGACAATGGCCGCGTAAACTGGTTCGACCTCGACCTGCCGGACGTCGTCGAATTGCGGCGGAGATTCTTCACCGACACCGAGCGCCGCACAACTCTGGCCGCGTCGGCGCTCGAGCCGGAGTGGATCGAGACGGTGCGGCGCAGCCCCGGGCCGTATTTCTTCGTGGCGGAAACGGTGTTCATCTACCTGGAGGAGCGGCAGGTGAAGGCGGCGCTGTCGCAGATCACGCACAACTTTCCGGACGCCGGCATCGCTTTCGACACGGCCAGCCGCAAAGCTGTCGACAACGGGAACAAGGATTTCGTGCGCCGGAAGATGGCGGTGCGTTTCACATGGGCGTGCCAGGATCCGCGCGAGATCGAACGCTGGAGCATCGGACTGCGCCTGGTGGAATCGCGCACGTTAGTGGACGTACCGGAGCCCTTGCAACCGCGCCTTTCCGTGGCGCTGCGAGCTACATTTCGTGTGTTTCGGCGGCTTGTTCCGAAGCTCCTGAAGGCATACCAGCTCAATCTGTTCGCAGGGCAGCCGGAAGGCTGAGAGCTGGAGTATCGCGCGTCGGCAAACCAGAAGAAATGTCGAGACGAATCTCGACACAGCAGGCAGGACTGCCCGCGCCACGGCGGGCTTATGCGGAGAGGGCTTTGACGCGGCTGTGGAGGTTGCTCTTGTAGCGCGCAGCCGTGTTCTTCTTGATGATGCCGGACTTCGCCGAGCGATCGATGACGGAGAACGTGGCCGGCAGCAGGGCGGCGGCGGCCGAAGGGTCTTTGCCGGCGATGGCGCGCCGCATGGCGCGGATCTGGTGACGGAGGCGAGTCTTGTTTTTGCGGTTGATTTCCGTGCGCCGTTCCATCTGGCGCACCCGCTTGAGCGCGGAATAGGTATTGGCCATCTGTGCTGAATCGAATCCTTACTTCAACGTTTTGAGCTTTTAGAATAGCGCAAACGGGAGGCGGGCGGCAACTTGAGCTGCGGCACTGGCAAGCTAAAGCATGCCCTACCAAGGCTGGCGACGAACCTCATCGGCGGCTTCAGCTTGCCGATCGCGCAGCGCGGGTGCGCAACGCTCCCCGCCGCGCCGGCCCGGCGTAGGCGCGGTCCACCCTGGCTACGCGAATCTCGTAGCGCTTGTACCATTCCCGCTTGCCGCGCGCCTGGGCGGCCTGGTGGTCGATATGCCCTTTCCATTCCTCGATGGCTGCCTCGCTCGCCCAGTAGCAAACCGTGATGCCGAAGCCATCCGCGCCGCGCGCGCTCTCCATGCCGAGAAAGCCTGGCACTTCGCGGGCCAGCTCCTCGAGCAAGGCAGCCGTCTCGCCGTAGCCCCAATCGCCCTCGGTTCGAGTGGAAGTGAAAATCACCGCGTAATAAGGCGGTTCCGGTGTAGCCGCATAATCGGACATGCTATTTCGGCGACGGGTCGCCATGCTCCGTGTAGTTCTTGAGGCGCGTGATCTGTTCCAGCAGGACCGAATCCACCGGCTTGGCCCAGGTGTCGAGGCCCGCCTTCAGGTAACCGCCGACGGCGTAGGTCACCTCCAGCTTGGAGCCGCCCTCCGCCGGTGAGATTTGAAACCGCATGCTGCCGGCAACCGCCATCGCCTGCATCGGCCCCAGGCCGCCGCTGAGAACGAGCACTTTCCCCGGCACCAGGTTTACCACCTCCATGAGGCGCACGCCGCCGCCGGGGAGTTTCTCGCAGAAGCAGCCCATCGGCTTTTCTTCGATACTGAGGTTGTGCGCGTCGCCGGAGAAGGTATGCGCCGAGTTCCACCAGTCGCCCACATTGTGGATCAGCCGGGCGTACGCGTCCGCCGGCGGCGCCTGGATCGTGATCGCCAGCTTGACGGTGAAGCCGCTGGGCGAGGAATCGACGACCTCGGCCGCTGCCCAGCCTGGGGCCATAGCCATAATCGCAAGTGCGAGCAGTCCGCTGGTTCGCATGGTTCTCTTAGTCTACCGCGCCCGGAAATGATCGTACCCGCCGGGCGCGAGCGGCTGGCCGGCCATCGTCACTTTGCCCGGACTCTTCCGGCGCATCACGCCGATGCGCGTGAGCGGGATGCCTTCGAAGGCCGCCGGAACGGGCGTGCGCGGGGGCGCGGTGAACAGCAACTCGTAATCCTCGCCACCGTGGAGCGCCTGGGCGAGCGTGGCGCCGCGCCAGACGGGCGGAGCGGCGATTTCCGCGCCCAGGCCGGAGGCCCGGCACAGGCGGGCGAGATCGAGCGAGAGGCCGTCGCTCAAATCCATGGCAGCGGTGGCGTGCACGGTTTCGCGCAGGAAGCGGCCGAGCGCCAGGCGAGGCTGGGGGCGCAAATGGCGGCGCCAGGCTTTGCCGCGGCCGGCCGCCATCCCCAAGGCCGATCCCCCCAGCGCGCCCGAAACGTAAATGGCGTCGCCCGTTCTGGCGCCATCCCGGCGCAGGGCGCGGGAACGCGGAACCGCGCCGGCCACCACCACGTCGCAGGCCAGGCTGGCGCCGTGGGATAGATCGCCGCCGGCGAGGAGCGTGCCGGTGCGGCCGGCGAGGAGCAACAGGCCGCGAAAGAAGCCATCCGCCCAGGCGGCATCGCACCAGGGGGCCAGCGCCAGCGAGACCAGGCAGAAGCGCGGCTCGCCGCCCATCGCGGCAATGTCGCTCAAACCGCGCGCCAGCGCCTTCCAGCCGATATCGCCGGCGCTGTGCGTGGAGCGGCGGAAATGCGTGTCTTCGATCAGAAGGTCGGTCGTAAACAGCAGGTCTTCCCGGCTGTTTCGAGGGCGAAAAATGGCACAATCGTCGCCAATACCCAGCACCAGGCCCGAGCCGCGCGGCACCACGGCCAGCCGGCGCAGCCTTTCCGTCAGCTCAGCCTCGCTCCTCAGAAAACCCTTAGGCTTGACCATAGAAGTGCCATCTGAGAGAATACCTTACGCAGGAGATATGGTTGTTGGCCGTAGCCTGGAAATGTTCTTAGCAAGCCTCGAAAGTCCGCTTTCCTTGCCTCAGGACCCCCAAGAGCACGACGAACAATAAAATCAGGAGAAAGTGCAAGTGAAGGAAAAAGGTGTTGTGAAGTGGTTTAATGCCGCCAAAGGCTACGGATTCATCCAACGGCCGAGCGGCGACGACGTGTTCGTTCATTTTTCCGCCATCCAGTCGAACGGCTACAAGTCGCTCGAGGAAGGCGCAGCCGTGGAATTCGAGGTGAAGCAAGGGCCCAAAGGGCTGCAAGCTGAAAACGTAACCGTCGTTTAAAGCATGCCCAAAATACGGAAGCAGCAACCGGGGGCCCCTCTGTGGGCCCTCGTGTTGTATTAGGAAGGCTCTCGGGCGTGGAGGAGGCTTCTCCAAACGCAGTCGGTCTGGAACGCGCGCGTGACTGGCTGACGCGCGCGGCGTCGCTGGCGGTGCTGACCGGGGCCGGCATTTCCGCCGAAAGCGGCGTACCCACCTTTCGCGGCGCGGGCGGATTGTGGAAGGATCACAAGCCGGAGGACCTGGCCACGCCGGAAGCTTTTGCGCGCGATCCGCGCCTGGTGTGGGAGTGGTACAACTGGCGGCGCGAGCGGCTGGCGCAGGCGCAACCGAACGCGGCGCACCACGCTCTGGTCAAGCTGGAAATCCGCATCGCGCGTTTCACTTTGATCACGCAGAACGTGGACGGGTTGCACGACCGCGCCGGCAGCGGCAAAATCCTCAAGCTGCACGGCGACATCTGGCGCCTGCGCTGCACCGCCTGCGGCGCCAACTGGCCGGACCGGCGCGTGCCCCTGCCCAAGCTGCCGCCGCACTGCGGTTGCGGCGGGCTGGCGCGTCCGGGCGTGGTGTGGTTCGGCGAGCCGCTGCCGGAAGGCGTGATGAAGGAAGCCGAGCACGCGGTGGCAAGCGCGGAGGTGGTGCTCATCGTTGGCACCTCGGCGGTGGTTTATCCCGCCGCCGGATTGATCCCCTACGCCAAACAGTCCGGCGCGAAGGTGATCGAGATCAACACTGAGCGAACGCCGTATTCCGGGATGGTGGATTGCGCCCTGCTCGGGCTGGCGGGAGAGGTGCTGCCGCGGCTGCTGTGAGAGCGGGCTGATCGCGAGGCGCTTAAGCTATCGCCACAGAGGAACACGGATAGAGAACAAGAGTCTGGCGCGGATCGCTTACCCCGCTTCAGCAGACCAGGTCTTCGCGGCCTACGTGCAGGTCTTCCAGGTTGCCCAGGATGGTCAGCGCGATGTGGCGCGAGTCGAAGAACGTTCGCGCCAGGTCTTGCAGGCTGTCCGCGGCCACCGCTTCAATGCTCTCGATGAGTTCGTCGAGCGAAAAGAAGCGGCCAAAATAGATCTCGTTGCGCGCCAAGCCGGACATGCGCGAGGAAGTCGATTCCAGGCCGAGCACCAGCGAACCTTTCAGGTAATCCTTGGCACGGCGCAACTCTTCCTCGCCCACCGGCTGCTCCTTGAGCTCGCGGAATTCCTTGAGAACCGATTCGACCACGCGGCGCGCGGATTTACGCGAGGTGCCGGCATAAACCGAAAGGCAGCCGGTATCGCGATAGGGGCTCAGTTCGGAGAAAACCGCGTACGCCAGCCCCTGGCGCTCACGAATGTTCTGAAACAGCCTTGAGCTCATCCCGCCGCCGAGCAGTGTGTTCAGCACGTACCAGGTGAAGCGCTCGCGGTGCGGCAGCGGATGCGACGGAACTCCCAGGCAGAGGTGCACCTGC
>DASWZP010000124.1:0-9245 GCA_036404395.1 Bryobacteraceae bacterium
CTTTTGCAATATTGTGCTGGTGAAGGCGCGCCCGCCGACGACGAAAATTCGCTTGTCGTACTGTTTGAGCTTGTTCACCAGGGCAATGAAATCGCTGTCGCCGCTGACGATGGCGAAGGCGTTGATGTGGTCGTGGGTGAACGCCATTTCTAGCGCGTCGAGCGCGAGGTTGATGTCGGCGCCGTTCTTGTCGCCGCGCGGCGAAGGGTCGCGCTGCACCATCTGGACGGCGTGTTCGGAGAGAGGGCGGGTAGCCGCTTCCTGCCTGCCCCAGTTTGCGTAGGCAAACTTGGTGACGATTTCGCCGCGTTCCTTCAGCGCGTCCAACACCGCCTCCACGTCGAACTCGCGGTGCAGTGTGGACTTGACGCCGATCTCGATGTTATCGAAATCGATAAACACGGCGATCTTTAGTTTTTGTTCCATTCGTAGTTTTCCTTAAGTCTGGCAACCGGTGTGGCGGACCATCTTGTCCGCCGCCGCCGAAGGCCGATGGGCATGCCGGGACGGCGAAAGCCGCGCCTCTGCCTCTTGCGTCAGTGTATCCCAAATGCAAGCGGCCCGGGGCGTACACGCAACTCCGAGACCTCGGTCCGTCGGGCGTCGCTTCACAGAAAGTCCGCTAACCCGACGCGGATTGTCTTGTCTCCTCGATCCATCGTTTCAGGGTCGGAGTCTCATCGTGTTCCGGGAGATTCCCGAACCGCCGAAGCATTTCTCGAACATATGCCTTGGCTGCCGCCTCGACTGGTGCGTCTTCAAAACCGAGATCTAGTAGCGACCGGACCGCGGCGATCCGCGTACCTGGGTCAGAGTCGGTTTCAGCAATGGTCAAACAGACCTGCCTCGCCCCGACGGCCCGTAAGCTCCCAAGCGCGCGCAGCGCGGCAATCCGAGTATCTCTCGCGCCGCAGTCCGCAGGTGGGTCATTGATTAGCCGCAGGAGAACCGGGACAGCGCGACGGTCTCCCGAGATTCCCAGGAGCATGGCTCGTTCGCGGTTGTCTTGATCGGATGCCGGGCTGGTCATGATCTGGTCGATGAGCCCGTCGACATGCTGGGCGGTGAGCGGCAATTCGCCGCGCCAGCTCCAGGCCAACGACGTCAGGGCTGCCCGCCGCACGCGGGGATCCTGGCCGAAGGCCAAGCTCACCGTGCGGTCGCGAGTCCACTCGTCCTGAATTTCTATGCCAACGCTCAGAGCCGCGTGAAAAGCCTCGAAATCCCAGACGGGCCGGTCCTGGCTGTCGCAGAGGTACTCACGGACGAGAGCCGCGGTTTCGGTCCGGTTGGTCAGCACCAAATCGTAGAACGCATCCCGAAGCTGCTCCCCACTCAGCTCAGTCCACTGCCGATGCAACAACGCATTCACGCCGCGCACGCGGTCCGGATGATGACGAACCAGGATTGAGTTCCAAACGCCTTCGTCGGTGTCCAACTCTCCCAGGTCGTTTGGTCGAAAGGCGCCGCCCTCAAATGCTTCTGCAACCGCACTCAGGAGATCCTCAAGCGAGGGCGTCTCAATTCGCTCATCGCCATGCATCCATCGATATGCCGGTGCGCTTTTCTGCTCTACAGGCCCGCATCTGAATTGATATCCCGCGTCGTAGTTGAGCTCCTGGAACACCATCAGAGGAAACGCTCCGTCGAAATACGCCTCGGCGAGGTTGGCATAGGCCACGGCGTCTTCGAACGGCTGGAAACGCACGACATCAAAGAAGGGCACATTCCCGGCCTGCCCGTTCCGCCATTCGTAAAGTTCCACCACTTCTTCCGGCATGCGGTAGTCTGCGGATTTCGCCCCCATGATATTGCGCATTTCCGCGAGGGAAAGGCCCGGCTGCAGTGACGCGGCAAGGTGCGGTGTCTCTCGCTCAAGCCAGATTCGGATCCTCTCAAGGTTTTCGCGCATCAGGTTCTCTCCCATTATGTCATCTCGCCCGGAGAGACCAGGCAAGTGCACAGATGATGGCAAGCCCGCCGCCGGATTGACCCTGCCTGGGACGTGCATGCGCCGCCGCCTTTCCAAAACAACCTCAGATCAACCTGCGAAGTTTCAGCTTGATGACGAGGATTTCCTCGCCGCGCTTGACGCGCAGCGAGCACTCGCGGCCCCTCAGTTTCTTCCCTTCAGCGCGTCGAGCTCGCGCTGGCACTGCAAAGCACGTGGGGCGATCCGGCACGCGGCTTCGAAGTGAGCGCGCGCTTCGTCGATCAGGCCGAGATGTTTGTCCGCCATGCCTAGTCCGAACTGCGATGGATAGTCGTCCGGCGCGGCGACGACCAGCTTTTCGAAGTTCGCGCGGGCCTTCGCGTAATCGTGGAGGTCGAGCTGGCAGGAGCCCAAATCGCGGCGTGCCACCGCATTCGTGGAATCCTGCTTGAGAATCTCGGTGAGCAGAGCTACGGCCTCATTCAGACGCCGGTGAGTGACGGCGTCCATGGACCTCTCGTAAAGCCGGTACTCCGCAAGACGATCCTTGGGATCGGCTCCGGAGCCAGCCAATCGCGTGCGTGGCCCGGGGGCGAGATAGCCAAGAGAAAGAAGTTTCTGCGCCTGCGGCGTGGCTTCAGACGACGCAGCGGGCGCACGCCGCGGGTAACGCGCCAGAAGGTTGGCAAGTTCCGTACGAAGCGTGTTTGCCTGGCCGGGATCCGCGCCAACCATATTGTTTCGTTCTTCCGGGTCTTTTTCCAGGTCGTACAGTTCCGGCCGCGGCGCCTCAATGTACTGGAAGGGGCCCAGGCGCACGCTGCGAAGCGCGGCCCAGCCGAACGAATCGTGCGTGTACAGGCTCTCGCTGTAAACCGCGTGAGACGCGGCCCCGAGCAGGCTGGTCCCTGCGAAGGATGGCGGCGCGTCGACGCCCAGGAAACCGAGAATCGTGGGCGCCACATCGATCAATCCGGCGGGCCGCTCGATGCGCGCCGGCTTGACGGCGGTGCCCGCGGGCCAGTGAAAGACCAGCGGTACGTGCACCGTGCTCTGGTAGATGAAATAGCCGTGGAGAGACTCGCCGTGGTCGCCCAGTCCCTCACCGTGATCCGACAGCAGAATGGTGAGCGACTTATCCCACCAACCACTCTGCGCGAGGCCGCTCTTCAGCCTGCCGATCAATCCATCCACCAATTCAAGCTGCGCATCGTAACGCGAGATGCCCTTGCGGCGCGCCACGTCCGCCGGAAGGCCGTAGGGCGTGTGCAGATCGAAGAGGTGAATGAAGACGAAAACGGGCTGCCCGCGCCGGGCGCTCATCCAGCGCAGGGCGGCGCCTACCACCAGCACACCATCGCGGCGGTCCCGCACTGAGTAAGGACTCTCGACGCCCCCAAAGAACATCTCGCCGGAAAGCGGGGAGAACGCCTCGAAGCTAAAGGGGCTGTCGTAGGTGTCGAAACCCTGGTCGAGGCCCAATTGGCGCTCCAGGAAGACGCTGCCGATGAACGCCGCAGTCTGGTAGCCGCGAGACCTGAGGACGCCAGCCAGAGTTATCGCTCCGGATGGGACCATCTCGGCGTTCTCCTGAATCCCGTTCTCGAATGGGTAGGTCGAGGTGAACAGCGACGTGTGCGAGGGCAGGGTGAGCGGCGTCTGGCAGGCGACGCTCGAGAAAAGCGTGCCGCCGTCCGCGATCGAGTCGATATTCGGAGTGGCGATACGGCGATAGCCGTACGCTCCCAGGTGATCGGCGCGAAGCGTGTCGATCGAAATCAGGATGACCGGTGGACGCTGGCCCGAATCCGCGGCGGCCGCCCGGAGACCAGCGGCGCTAGCGAGCCAGAGCACGGCAGTGGCTCGGAAGCAGGTGCGGTTCCACGAGAAGAACTGCATGTGTCACTAATGTAATTGAGATTCGCGGCCAGGGGAAAGGGTTTCCCACGGGTAATCGCGCGACTCCGCTGTCGCTTTCATCGTCTGCCGCCGAAAAGCCACCGGCGCCGGTCATTCCGGCGGGTCGTTCTTGCGGCCGGAGTTGACGATCCAGTTGCGGAACATGGCGGTGTAGCCGCGGGCTTCGTTATCGTCGCGCAGTTGCTCGATCGAGAACCGCATTTTGCGGCTCCAGTTGGGGTATTGCCAGGTGGTGCCGGGGAGATTCTGCTGCTCGGTTTCCTTGGTGAGATCCTCCTGGTTGATGGCCAGCAGTTGGGACGGCGTCAGCGCCAGGAAACCGACAATGGCGTTGTGCAACTCGCCGGAGAGCGTCGGGTAGTCTTGTGCGCGGCGGGGCAAGGCGGGCGGCATCAATTCAAGCTCGAAGAGCATGTCGAGCATCTTCTGCTTCTCTTCGAGGCGCGCGCGGGATTGCGCTTCGAATCCGGCCTGGTCCACCATGCCGGCGGCGCGGCGGGCGTAGAGGTCGGCCCCAATCCAGAAGCCGGCCAGCGTGGGCAGATCGTGAGTGGTGGAAGAAACCAGCGCCTGCCGCGGATAGTCGCGGTAACGGCGGAACGCGCCGTGCGCGCCCTTTTCGAAATAGAACAGGCGGTAGCTGAGGACGCCGAACTGCTCCAGCGTTTCGCGGATGGCCGGTTCCACGGTTCCCAGATCTTCGCCGACGATGAGCACGCGGTTGCGCACGCTTTCGAGCGCCAGAATGCGGAGAAAATCGAGTGAGACTTCCTTGACGTAGGCGCCGTGGGCGGCGTCGCTGCCATCCGGGATCCAGTACAGACGGAACAGCCGCATCACGTGGTCCATGCGCAGGGCGCCGCCGTAGCGCGCGTTGCGGCGGATGGTTTCGGCGAAAAGGCGGTAACCGTTGGCGCGGTGGACTTCGGAGTTGGGCGGCGGAAAGCCCCAGTCCTGGCCCCCAAGAGCGAAATCGTCGGGCGGCGAGCCGACGCGGCAGCCGGCCACGAAGAAGGGGCGGTGGGCCCACAAATCGGAACCGGAGCGGTCGGTGGCGAGCGCCAGGTCGTGATAGAGGCCGATCGACATCTTGTGGCCGCGCGCTCTCTGTTGGGCGCGTTGCAATTGCAAGCCCGTCTGCCATTGCAGGTACTGGTAAAACATCACCGAGCGCCAGTGTTTTTGGGCGAACGCGCACGTGGCGGCCGAATCGGGGTCGCGGTATTCGGGCGGCCAATCGGGCCAGACCCACAACTTGGGATCGCGGCGGTGCAGCCACTCGTCGAGGGCGCAGTAAAGGGCGAATTTCTCGAGCAGATCGCCTTCCCGCTCGCGAAATTCATTGAACTCCGCGGCGCGCGGCGAGCCGGCGCGCCCTTCCCGCAGAAACTGCGCGAACAGGAGCTTGAGGAAGCGCAGCTTGAGCGCGGCCACGCCTTCATATTCGACAAATGGGGTTTCGCGAAGCCGGCGGATTTCGGCTTCGACCGGAGCGGACGCGCGCAGCCGCACGGCACGCGCGGAGCGCGGGAAATCCTCCATCCCTTCGACATCCAGGTAAATGAAATTCTGGTAGAAGATGCAATTCGGCAGGTAGGGGCTGGTGTTGAAGGGGCGGCGATTGTGAATGGCGTGCAGCGGGTTGAGGCTGACGAAGCTGGCTTCCAGATCGTCGGCCACCCAATCGATGACGCCCAGCAGGTCGCGGAAGTCGCCGCAGCCCCAGTTGCGTTCGGAGCGGACGCCGTACAGGCTGATGGCAACTCCGGCGGCGCGTCGGCCGCGCGCGGGCAAATGATCGTTCCAGGCGCGCTCGGGTGTAACGATGTAGCGCGTATCGGCACTGGCGGCGCCGACGGTCGCCTGGACGCGGTGGTAGCCCAGCGGCAGCGCCACCGGCAGGTGCGCCACCTTGCGGACCCAGCTTCGCCCGTCGATTGCGATGGAAGCGGACACGGGGAGATCGGCCAACTGGATCTGGAACGCCGCCTGGGTGCCGTCCTCCCGATGGATGGCGATGTGCGCCAACGCGTGCGGGCAATCGGCCGCAACATTGAGCGGCAGCTCCGTTTCAGCCGCCACCGTGACCACCACCGCGGGCGGCAGCAGGCGTTCCCATTCGGCGCGCGCGCGGCGGGCCAGCGATTGCTCGAGTTCGTCCGCGCTTCGGGCGGCGACGCCGCGCGCGCGGAGAAGGGCCTGCTTGGCTTCCAGCGTGATTTCGTGCTTGGTGCCCCAGATATCCCAAAAGTACGGTTCGACACCATACAGGGATGCAGCTCGGTCCAGCAGTTGTTCAAAGGTTTCAGACGGCATCGGGAGGGTACTCTTCGATTCTACAGGAGCGCCGCCGGCCATGCGAAAATGAAGGCATGGAAAAGCCCTTAGCCAGCGGCCCAAAAGACCTGTTCGCGCGGCTCGACGACTATACATTTTCGAACAGCGCCGCCGCGGCGTCCGAGGGCATCCTGCTCACTTCGCTCGACAAGGCGGTGAACTGGGCGCGCAAGAACTCCATCTGGCCCATGTCGTTCGGGCTGGCGTGCTGCGCCATCGAGATGATGTCGATGAGCGCCTCGCGCTTCGACATCGCCCGCTTTGGCGCGGAAGTGTTTCGCGGCTCGCCGCGGCAATCCGACCTGATGATCATCGCCGGCCGGGTCTCCAACAAGATGGCGCCGGTGATCCGCCATTTGTATCTACAGATGCCGGAGCCGAAATGGGCCATTTCGATGGGCGCGTGCGCTACGTCCACCGGGGTCTTCCACAACTACGCTCTCATCCCGGTCAACCAGGTGATTCCGGTCGACGTTTTCGTGCCCGGATGCCCGCCGCGTCCGGAGCAGTTGCTGTACGCACTGTTCCTGTTGCAGAAAAAGATCCAGGACCAGAGCGGCACCGTAAAACAGGTCCTCAACCTGGCGTAGCCCGTGGCGCGGCTTGCCCGTGCACCATCCGGGGCCGTCCGGCCTGCTGAGCCGAGAGTCGTCTCGGCTTTTCTTGATGCCGAGCCGCGACAGCCGAGCCCAAGTGAATTGCGCGCGGCTCCGGTTTGACCTAGAATCTCTGTTGGGATAGAGGAGATGGGCCCGTTGCTATGACGACTTCGGTCAAAGCTGACTATGCGCTACGAGCGATTCTGGACCTCGCCTCGCAGAAACCCGGCGAACCGGTGAAGATCGCGGACATTGCGCGGCGGCGGAAAATTCCGCAGAAGTTTCTGGAATTAATCCTGGTGGGATTGAAACAGGCCGGGTTCGTGGAGTCGCGACGCGGGGCGGAGGGCGGATACCTGTTGGCGCGGGCGGCGGATTCCATCACGGTGGGCGAGGTAATCCGGTCGGTGGACGGCCCGCCGGATAGCACCGGGCGAGGCCGGACCAAACCGGAGACGCCATTCGCGGACATGTGGGACCGGGTCGACGCGGCTGTGGCGGCCATCATCGATCACACCAGCATCGGGGAAGTGCTGCGCGACTGGGCGGAGCGCCAGAGCAAGGGCGTCTTGAACTGGGAGATCTGATTGCGTGTTTACGACGACAATTCGTTGAGCATCGGACGCACGCCGCTGGTGAAGCTTCGCCGGGTAACGGACGGCGCGCGGGCGACGGTGCTGGCCAAGATCGAGGGGCGCAATCCGGCCTACTCCGTGAAATGCCGCATCGGCGCGGCCATGGTGTGGGACGCCGAAAAGCGGGGCGTGCTGAAACCGGGCAAGCAATTGATCGAGCCGACCAGTGGCAACACCGGCATCGCCCTGGCATATGTGGCGGCGGCGCGCGGCTATCCGATCACACTGACCATGCCGTCCACCATGTCCGTGGAGCGGCGCAAGGTGCTGCGCGTGCTGGGCGCCAAGCTGGTGCTGACCGACGGCGCGGGCGGCATGGCGGGCGCGATTGCGAAGGCCGAGGAGATCCGCGCTTCCGATCCCGGGCGCTACGTGTTGCTGCAGCAGTTCTCGAACCCGGCGAATCCGGCAATCCACTTTGAGACCACCGGCCCGGAGATTTGGGACGATACCGACGGCACCCTCGACGTGCTGGTTTCCGGCATCGGCACCGGAGGAACCATCACCGGCGTGGCGCGTTACATCAAGCACCAAAAGGGCAAGCAGATTATCGCGGTGGGCGTTGAGCCGGCGGCCAGCCCGGTAATCGCGCAAAAGCTGGCGGGACTGCCGCTGAAACCGGGCCCGCACAAGATCCAGGGCCTCGGCGCGGGCTTCATACCGGACACGCTCGATCTGAGCGTGGTGGACCGGGTGGAGGCGATCGGCAACGAAGAATCGATCGAGATGGCGCGGCGGCTGGCCAGTGAGGAAGGCATCCTGGCCGGCATTTCGTGCGGCGCTGCGGCAGCCGTGGCCGTGCGCCTGGCGAAGCTGCCCGAATTCAAGGGCAAGACGATTGTCACTATCCTGCCGGACGCCGCCGAGCGCTATTTGACGTCGGTGCTGTTCGAAGGAATGTTCGAGGATTAGACGGGGCCGCGCGCGAAACGTGCCGGCTGGCAGGTCGGGGACAGCCGGGAACCGGCCCCACTATTTGGCGAAGACGCGGATGTTTCTAGGCGTCACGCCGACCGTGTCGCCGATGCTGAGGCGCAGTTGGCGGTAACGGTCGCGGGTGATTTCGGCCTCCAGGGCGTGGCCGGTATCTTCGCGCAGCAGCTCGAGGCGGACGGCGGGGCCGGCGGCGGCGATGTGGCGCACTTTGGCCAGCACCGCGCCGTGAGCGGTCTCGGACTGCGGCGTAATCTCCAGCTCATACGGGCGCACGTAGGAAACCGAGGATTCCGCACTCTCCGCTCTCCCGTGAAAGAGATTGACGTCGCCCAGGAACTGGTAGACGAATGCGCTGGCGGGGTTGTCATAGACCTCGGCCGGCGTGCCCATCTGCACGATTTTGCCGTGATCCATGATGGCGACGCGGTCGGCCACTTCGAGCGCTTCCTCCTGGTCGTGTGTGACGAAGACGCTGGCGACGTGCAACTCGTCATGCAGGCGCCGCAACCATCGGCGGAGTTCCTTGCGCACCTTGGCATCGAGCGCGCCGAACGGTTCGTCGAGCAGCAGGACGCGCGGCTCGACGGCGAGGGCGCGGGCGAGCGCGACACGCTGCCGCTGGCCGCCGGATAACTGGTTCGGATAGCGGTCGCCCAGCCAGTCGAGCTGGATGAGATCGAGCAGCTTGCGCACCCGCTCGCGGATGTCTTGCTCCGATGGGCGGGTGGCGCGCGGGCGCAGGCGCAGCCCGAAGGCCACGTTTTCGGCGACGGTCAGATGGCGAAAGAGGGCATAATGTTGGAAGACGAATCCCACCTGGCGCTCGCGGGCGGTGGAGTTGGTAGCGTCTTCGTCGTTGAGGCTGATGGAACCGCTGTCGGGAAT
>DASWZP010000125.1:0-6545 GCA_036404395.1 Bryobacteraceae bacterium
ATCGGCACCGGCAGCGGCAACGGGAACACCACCACGACCAGCTCGACATACGGCTACGTAACCTCAACCATCGGCAGCGGTACCGGCGTCAACGGCACCGGCGGCGGCCGTGCCTTGCAACTGGGGGCGAAGGTTTCCTTCTGAAGCACCGTCCGGAGAAACCTACACCCCGGCCTCCGGAGTTAAGGCCAGCGCGCAATTCCTGGCTCTCCCCGGGAATCGCGCTGGCCCTTTTTGTTGCAACAATCGCGCTGTACGCTCCTGTCGCCCGTTTTGGCTTCGTCAATTTCGACGATCCCGAGTATGTGACGCGCAACGCCCACGTCCGCGGCGGCGTCACGGCTCCAGATATTGAATGGGCGCTCACTTCCGGCGACGCCGCCAACTGGTTTCCCGTCACGCGGCTTTCACACATGCTGGACAGCCAGCTTTTTGGCCTGCGCGGCGGGCTGCATCATCTCACCAGCGTTTGTTGGCACGCGCTGGCCGCCGTGCTGCTGTTCGCATTCCTCGTTCGCGCAACCCACTCTCGCTGGCCCAGCGCGTGGGTCGCCTTCCTGTTTGCGCTTCATCCCCTGCACGTGGAATCGGTCGCCTGGGTGGCCGAGCGCAAGGATGTACTGTGCGCGTTCTTCTGGTTTCTCGCGCTGTGGGCCTACGTGCGCTATGCCGAACGGCCCGGCCGGGTCCGCTATTTGGCGGTCCTGCTATGCTTCTGCCTCGGCTTGATGTCGAAGTCGATGATCGTCACCCTGCCCTTGGTGCTGCTGGTGTTGGATGCCTGGCCGCTGCGCCGGCTTTCGCGAGCGGCCTTGCGCGAGAAGATTCCGTTCTTCGCGCTGGCCGCCATCTCGGGTTTAGCGACTTTCCTGGTGCAGCAGTCGAGCGGCGCCGTCAAGGAAATCACCCGCTTGCCCCTAGCGGTGAGGATCGAGAACGCGCTCGTCTCCTGCGCCCTCTACTGCCTCAAAACGATCTGGCCGTCTGGGCTGGCCGTGTTCTATCCCTATCCGGCCGGCTTTGAATGGTGGATGGTCGCCTCTGCCGGCCTGGCGGTGGCCATGATCACTGCGCTCGCGCTGCGATCGTTTCGTAGCGCCCCCTACCTGGCCGCCGGCTGGATCTGGTTCCTGGTGACTCTGGCGCCGGTAATCGGCCTGGTGCAGGTTGGCGCTCAGGCGCGCGCCGACCGGTACATGTATGTTCCGATGGCCGGCTTGACCATCATGCTGGCTTGGGGTGCGGCCGATCTGGCGCGGCGGTGGCCGGCGGTCACGCGGCCGATCGCCGTCGCCGCCATCGCGGCATGTCTGGCTGCCGCGGCTGTTTCCGCCGCCCAGATCCAATACTGGAGAAACAGCGAGACACTCTTCCAGCATGCGCTGGATGTGACCACGGACAATTACCTGGCCGAGCACAATCTGGGCAGCTACCTGCTAGGCACGGGGCGACTCCCCGAGGCCATGCCGCACCTGGAAGCAGCCCTGCGCATCCGTCCCGAATCCGCGCCAGCGCGCAGCGACCTGGCCAGCGCGCTCGCCCAGACCCCCGGCCGCCTGCCCGAAGCCATCGCCCAATACCAGCTCGCGGTGCAATTTCTCCCCGATTCCGCTATCCTGCACCACAACCTCGCCAGCGCGCTGGCCAAGTTTCCCGAGCGTTTGCCGGACGCCATTGCGGAATACCGCGCCGCGCTGCGCATCGATCCCGATTACGCCGAAGCGCACAACAAACTGGGCCTCGCCCTCGGCGGAATCCCCGGCCGCCTTCCCGAAGCCATCGTCGAGTACCAGGCCGCGCTCCGCATTCAGCCCGATTACGCGGAGGCGCATTACAACCTCGGTGTGGCGTTATCGAAAACCGCCGGCCGTTTGCCGGAAGCCGCCGCGGAGTTCGAAGCCGCGCTGCGCCTGAAGCCGGATTATGCGGAGGCGCACAACAACCTGGGCGTCGCGCTTTCCCAGTTGCCGGGCCGGTCGCCGGAGGCGTTAGCGCATTTCGAGGCGGCTGTGCGCATCCAGCCGGACTACGCCGACGCGCACTACAATCTAGGAGTCGCGCTGTCGCAAATCCGCGGCCGGCTGCCCGACGCAATTGGCCAATTGGAAGAGGCCTTGCGGCTCCAGCCCGACCCGGAATTGCGCCACACCGTGGACAGTCTGCGCAAAGGGCGGTGAAGGTGCCGGTCGCATGGTCAGATAAAGGCATTCGGCGCAAATGACGCCCTTGGCACAGCTGAAGCTTGGCATGCCTCGGATTCACAAGACATGCCGCCTCTCGTAGCGCGTCGCGCGATACGTGGCAGCGACGGTCCATCGGCGCACGAAGGAGTTCCAGACCGATTGAGCCTAGCGCAAATCGCATCTTGCGGCCGGGCGCGTTGGCACGTAATGCTGCGAAACAGATGCTCGCTGCACGCTTCAGTGGCAACGGAGGGCACGAGAATCCACGCTGAATTTGGCGATCGAGAAGGGTCATGTCAGATCGGACAGCGGGAATTGGGTACAAGTGTCCCAAGGCAGGAACGGCGGCGGCGATCGCTGCGTCTAGGCTGCGGCCGGCCCGTACCGGTGGTGAAGTCCGCCAACTTGGGGTATGGCTACGGCTCCGAGTCCCGGCGGGTGCACCGGCCGGCGAGCGATATGGGAGTTTCACGTACGCTATCCCTGTCGATCCGCGCGGCCGGTGTACGCTGGTGCCTCACTTTGCGGAGTTTTGCTTCGGGCCAAACGCCCCTGGGGCCGGCGGACGGGAAGCCGCGCATTTCGCGTCATGTGCAATGGCGTCGCGCTTCTTGACGACTCCGGTGTTTTCAAGGAAGCAGGCAGCCTCCGTTTGCTCACTATGACCTTCCACCACTTGAAGCCGACGGCGCAAGCGAAACTGAACCTTACCTCTGAGCCGATTGTGAACTTCGCCACGGTTTCTGGTATCGAGGTTCTGGATGAATCGCAGTAAGGCCAAAATCGCTTCGCTCAAGCCCCCCGAATTCTCCTCAGTCTTTGGGCAACTGCCACTTCCGCCCCAAGGAAAAAGCTACGCTGCCTCATCGTTCAAGAACGCGGGATCGATCCTCAACTTATTGACCCGTGCCAGCGCAATCAAGAATGCTAACCCGGAACGGCGAGGTCCTCGCCACCGCGTGCGCGGCGCGAACGGGCAGCCAAGGCTTCACCGACTCGCCAGGAAGCGGTCCGTCTCTTTGCAGGATCTCGCAAATGAGAAATGGAGCCAGACGCCTCTTGACGGCATGGCTCGACGCGGCCATCCTCGCAGTAGAGTACCAACGCACTCCAGCGTCCCAGCGCATAGAGAATCGCCGCCGCGACATCGGATTTCTGGGATAGCTTCGCCAAGGTCGTCTTGAGCCATGCCTGCATCGATTCGAGCCATGGCCTCGACCTCTCGCTTCGAATCGCTCGCCGGCCAATCCCCCACTTTTTGCGGGGTCTACGCAAGGCTTTGTTGGACTTTATCAAATCAACTTAGTCGTTCCTCCGCCGCCCGCCGGCCTGGATCCGTGCTCGAATCTCGATTTCATCGCCGCTGGCCCCGTCGGTGGCCTGGTGCTGTCGAACCTCACCGCGAGCGTCGGATCCCTTGTCTCGTTCGACGGAGCCGGCATTTGCGTAATGCCTGGTTCGTGAAAGAACCAGCTTTTATCTGGCGGATTCCTCCCCATCCAGCACGCACACGTCATCCAGGTTGCGGTACTTCTCGGCGTAATCCAGGCCGTATCCCACCACGAAACGGTCCGGGATCTGAAAGCCGGAGTAATGCACATGAACCGGTCGCAAGCGCCGCTCGGGCTTGTCGAGCAGCGCGGCGATCCGTATCGAGTGCGGCTTGCGCTGGTCGAGTACATGCATCAGGTAATTCAGCGTCACTCCGCTGTCCACGATGTCTTCCACGATGATCACGTTGCTGCCCTCGATCGAGATGTCGAGGTCCTTGGTCAGCCGCACTTCGCCGGAGCTGGTCTTCCCCTTGCCATAGGTCGAGATTCCCATGAAGTCCACCGACACGTCGCGCGTCATGGCGCGCGCCAGGTCGGTCAGGAAAAAGCACGCTCCTTTCAGGATGCAGATGAAATAGAGGTCGCCCTGCGGATAGTCGGCGGAAATCTGCGCGCCTAACTCGCGAATCCGGGCCTGGATCTTCTCGGCGGAGATCAGAACTGGCAGCTTGGGGTCGGTCATGGAATCAACTTCGTATTATTCTACTCCGCCCCGCGTTGACTGCAGGACAGGACTCGGCCGCCCCGGCCGTAGCGCTTCGTCGTAGGGCCAAGCCCAGCATGGGTCGAAGATCCAGAACCATTGATCGGGATGGCGCCGCACCTGCGATTCCAGCAGCGCGTACAGGCGGCGGGTGTCTTCGCCGGCAACGCCTGCGATCGGGAATGGTGGGTGGAAACACAGCGTATAGCGTTGGTGCTCTTCGGACCAAAGGACGAAAATCGGAAGCACGGTTGCGCCGGTGCGCGCCGCCAGTCTGGCCAACGCCGTGGAGGCGCGGACCCGCGCGCCCAGAAAGTCCACCTCCAGATCTGCCGGCGGCGGCACATTGGCATCGATCAGCATGGCTACCGTCTCGTTCCTTCGCAAGGCCGCCCGAATCTTGAGCGCCGCGCCACTCTGGGCGATCAGCCGGTTCCCGGATCCCATGCGGCATAGCGCGGCCCATGCTTCGTAAGCCTCATCCGGGTACGGCCGGACGACCAGGCTCAATTGCTTCCCCAGCAGAGCACAGGCATAGGCGCCTAACTCCCAGTTACCGATGTGCCCGGAAGCCAACACTACGCCCCGGCCGCGCGCTTTGGCTTCCCAGTAATGTTCCTCGCCTTCGACACGAATCCAGGCGGGGACCTGCTCCGCAGTCAGATCGTTGAGGCGCGCGAATGCCGCGTAGACCCGGGCAGTCGAACGAATCACGGACTTCTCGAGATGCTCTGCGTCGTAGCCAGCAAGCTCCAGACTGCGGACCGTGCGTCGCCGGCGCCGGGGCATCATCAAGCTGGCGAGGTGCAGATAACAACGCGCCAGGCGAAGTGCGACGGGAAGCGGCGCCGCTCTGAGCGAATAGAGCGCCGGGCGCCAGCAGCGGAGGACCCCTGTCAGGGCTCCGTTCGGCGGCTCTCGCAACCAGTCGATGGACATGGGCGGCGTGCTTATTCGTCTCGCAGGATGCGCAAAGGTTTCTGCCGGAGCAGGCGCGCGCTCGCCGCCCATCCGGCCGCAAGGGATGTCAGACTGCCCAGGATGGTCGCCCAAGCCAGCACTCCCGGATCCCATGCCGCCACAGTCTTGCGAAACACGACCGACAGCAAAAGGCTCGCGAACAGGCTGCCCATCACGGCGCCGCTCAAGCCGGCCAGTGTGCCCAAGGCGGCAAACTCAACCAGCAGCGCATTACGCACCTGAGCGCTCCGGGCGCCGACGGCTTTCAGGATGGCGATTTCAACCCTTCGGGTTCCCTCATCGGCCAGCGCCATGAGGATCAGTATGGCAGTTCCAGCCGCCAGAATCAGCGCGGCCGACGCGCGCAGCATCCAGACGGCGTCGCGCGCCACGGATTGAATCGCCGCCGCCAGCTCGCGCCGGCCGATCACGGGGAAGCTGGGAAAGCGGGCGCCGATCCGGCGCCGCACCGCATCCACGCGCTCGCCCTTCGCGGATATCCCCACCTCGTAAAACGCGCTGAGGCCGGCGAACGCGGTGCACGGAAAAACCAGTCCGCCCCGCTGCTCCTCGATGGCGTCGAGGCGGCGCAGGCCGACGATGCGCGCCGTGATGGTTCTGCCGCTGGAGAAGAACTCGACGGTGTCGCCCGCGGTCGCGCCCGCCAGGCGAGCCAGCGATTCCGCCATCACTGCTTCCGGCGCGGTCGTGCCCGGACGCCACCAGCGTCCGGCCGAAACGGGTCCCGAGGGCTGCCCGTAGGCGCAGGTAGCCAGCCATCGCTCCGGGGCGCTGTCGCGCGCCGACACGCCATTGATCCTCGAGAGGCGCAGCATGACCGCGGGAACCACATCCACGGGCTGATTCACTTCGGGATCGTGAGCCAGAAACTCCAGGAGCGGGCCGGTTTGCCCGGAACCCAGCCCCAACACATAGAGGTCGGCGCCAGGCAAAGGGAGCGACTGCTCGATAGCACGAACCACCGCACCCAGGCCGAGCCAGGACGCCGAGACCGCCACGATGCCGGTGGCCAGCGCCAGAAACCGGCTCGCGAAGTGGCGTCCCGGCCGGCCGAGACTCCGGACACCGTGGAACCACGTGGCATTTACTGGTTGCCTCAAGCGGCCGGAGGCCCAGCGCGCGATGCGCAACAGGCCACGCCCGGCGGACATCAAAATCAGAACGGCCACGCTCAGGCCGAACAGGAACGCGGCGCCGGCCCGCCATGAGTGGACCATCCATATGGCTAGCGCCGCCATTCCCAACAGGTAAAGGAGCCAGGCCGGGTGCGCGGCCGCGCCGCGGCGCGGGGCTTGTTCCATCTGGCCCCGGAGAATCCCCAGCGGCGCCGTTCGCCGCAGCGCC
>DASWZP010000126.1:0-8851 GCA_036404395.1 Bryobacteraceae bacterium
GGAAACCGGCCTGGCGTTTCTGGTCTGGCGCGAAGGCCGGCCGTATCTCGCCGCCAAGGGCCGCGAAACTTTGGCCAGCTCCGCGCAGGTGGAAGAGATTCAAGAGTTTTCTTTGGATTTGAAACGCGCTTTAGGCGTGGACCCGGGCGCAGCGTAGCGCGCCGTAGCGTGCTGCAGTACGCGCCAATCCGCGCAGAATTGGTTAGCTGACAAGAACGCATGACGCCCGACGAACAACTATCCTACTTGCGGAAAGGCATGGTGGAGATCATTCGCGAAGAGGACCTCCGCGAGCGGCTGGCCGCAGCCGCCAAAGCCGGCCGCAAATTGCGCATCAAGGTCGGCTTCGATCCGACCGCGCCTGATCTGCACCTGGGCCACACCGTGCTGTTGCGCAAGATGAAGCACTTTCAGGACCTCGGCCACACGGTGATCTTTCTGATCGGCGATATGACCGGCCTGATCGGCGATCCCACGGGCCGCAACGCGACGCGCCCGCCGATGACGCGCGAAGCGATTCTCGAAAACGCCGAAACCTACAAAGCGCAGGTGTTCAAGATTCTCGATAAAGAGAAAACCGAGGTCCGCTTCAACAGCGAGTGGCTGGCGCCGATGACGTATGTCGACATCGTCCGCCTGGCGTCGCATTACACGGTGGCGCGTATTCTGGAGCGCGACGATTTTTCGAAGCGCCTGCGTGAGGGCGTTCCGATCTCGATGCACGAGATGCTCTACCCGCTGGCGCAGGGCTACGATTCGGTGGCGCTCGAGTGTGATGTGGAACTGGGCGGTACCGATCAGCGCTTCAACCTGCTGGTGGGGCGCGAGCTACAGCGCGATTTCGGACAGCCGCCGCAGATCGTCGGCACCACACCGCTGCTCGAAGGCATCGACGGCATCAACAAAATGTCGAAGTCGCTCGGTAACTACATCGGCATCACCGAACCGCCCGACGTGATGTTCCGCAAGGTGATGCAGATCTCCGATGAGCTGATGTGGCGCTATTATCTGCTGCTCACCGATAAGACCGAATGCGAAATCGCGCGGCTGCGCGCCAGCGTGGCGGATGGCTCGCTGCACCCCATGGAGGCCAAGATCGCGCTGGGCAAAATGATTGTCGGCGATTATCACTCGGCTGCGGATGCCGACCGCGCGGCCGCGATCTTCGACAACGTGGTGCGCCGCAAGCAGGCGCCGGCCGAAATCGAAACCGCCGCTCTCCCCGATGGAGTCCTGAAAGATGGCGCCATTCGCGTCGACAAGCTGCTGGCGCGCATCGGCCTCGCCGAATCGGTGAGCGACGCCGCGCGCAAGGTCAAGGCCGGCGCGGTCGAAATCAATGGCGGCAAATGGACAGCGCTGGCCTGGACGGATCCCACGCGCGAACTCCTCATTCAAGTGGGCAAGAACTGGCGAAAGGTCATCCGGTAAACCCCGTGCGCAAACTCTACTTCTGGAAACTCAAGCGGCGGGAAATCCAGCTTGGCGACCGCACACTGCTGATGGCGGTGCTCAACGTCACGCCGGATTCGTTTTCCGACGGCGGCAAGTACGCCGATCCGGATCGCGCCTTCGCCCGCGCGCTCGAGCTGGAGGAGCAAGGCGCGGATATGTTGGACGTCGGGGCGGAATCCACCCGGCCGGGCTCGGCGCGCATATCCGCCGCCGAAGAGATGCGCCGCCTCATCCCGGTTCTCAAGCGGCTCAAGGACCGGCTCACCATTCCCATTTCGGTTGATACCTACAAGGCCGAGGTTGCCGAGCGCGCGCTCGAACTGGGGGTTGACGTCATCAACGATCCTTCCGGCCTCACCATCGAACCGCAACTGGCGCGCGTGGTTTCCAACCACGATGCCGGCCTGGTGCTGAACCACATGCGCGGGCGGCCGGACAATTGGGCCAGGCTGGGACCGATGCCGGATCCGGTGGCGGGCATCGCGCGCGATCTGGGCGCCGCCGTCAGCCGCGCCCGCCATATCGGCATCAGTCCCGCCAAGCTGGTGATCGATCCCGGCCTCGGCTTCGGCAAGCGCAAGGAGCAGAACGCGCTCATTTTGGGCCGCCTCTCCGCGCTCGCCGTCCTCGATCTGCCGATCATGGCCGGCCCTTCGCGCAAGAGTTTCCTCGCTCACCAGGACGCCGAGCAAACCAAGTTCGCCACCGCCGCAGCCGTGGCTGCCTGTGTGCTCGGCGGCGTCCACATGGTGCGCGTCCACGACGTGCGCGAAATGCGCGCCGTCACCGACCTGGCCGACGATATTCTGCGCGCGCAGGCGGAATGATCCCCGCCGCGCGTCTCCTGTATAATAGTCGCGTTGGGAGCCAAGCCCCTCTGGGATGCCGGACATCAAGAAGAAGCTGCAGGACGAAATCGCCACGCTCGAATACGAATTGCACGTCGAGCTGCCGAAGGAAATCCACACGGCGCGCGCGCACGGCGATCTGAGCGAGAACGCCGAATATCACGCCGCCAAGGAACGCCAGGGGATGGTCAACGCGCGCCTCAACCAGCTCAAGAAGCGGCTGGCCGAGATGTCGATGATCGACTTCTCGAAGATCCCGCACGACCGCGTCGGGCTCGGTTCCACCGTGGTGGTGCTCGATAGCAAGCGCGACGAAGAGGTAACGTATAATCTGGTGACAGTCGAGGAGGCCGACGCGGCCAACGGCAAGATCTCGACCACCTCGCCGATCGGCCGCGCTTTGCTCGGTAAGGAAGTGGGTGACGTGGCCCGCGTGCAGAGCCCCAATGGCACCAAGGATCTGGAGATTCTCAAGCTGACCACCATCCACGACGTGGCGGAGTGACATGACATTTACCGGCGCAATCGGCAGGTTCTGCGGCGCGATTATCGACCGGATCGTGCGCTGGCTGGCGCTTTCGCGCATTCACCCGAACGTTCTGACCTTCATGGGGCTGGTGATCAACATCTGGGCGGCTTGGCTGTTCGCCCGCGGCAGCTTCCGCTGGGCCGGCCTGGTGGTCATCGGCGCCGGCTTGTTCGACATGGTGGACGGCCGCGTCGCGCGCGCCACCAGCCAGGTCACCCGCTTCGGCGGATTCTTCGATTCGGTGATCGACCGCTATTCCGATCTCGCGCTGTACATGGGGCTGCTGGTTTATTACGCTTCCATCAACCGCTTTTTCTATATCGTGCTGACCGCCGTGGTGATGACCGGCTCGGTGATGATCAGTTACACGCGGGCGCGCGCCGAGAACGCCATTCCCAAGTGCAAAGTCGGCTTTCTGGAGCGGCCCGAGCGGGTGGTGCTCATCATCATCGGCGCCCTGTTCAATCGCATGGCCGCCGTGCTGTGGGTGATCGCCGTGCTCTCCAACCTTACCGTGGTGCACCGCATGATCTATACCTACCATGAAGCCAATCTCCTGGAAGACGCCCAACTGCGCGCCGCGCCGCGCAGCGAGTCGTCCAGGGTTTCGTAGGGGCCGGGCACGCCCGGCCCGCGTCCCGCGAGTGGCGCAGGCCCCCGGCCTGCGAACCCGGCTAGCGGCTCGAATTCCGATAATCCAGCGGCGGCTTCTGCCCCACCGGAATCTTCGATTCGTACTTCAGTCCGTCCATCCGTTTGGCGAAATCGGCCTTGGCCGCCTCGAGCAACGCTGGTTCGGTGAACAAGTCCTCAGCAGTAATGGCCAGCACCTTGGCGGCCAGCACCATTGCGTCCTGCCCGATGGCCATGCCGCTGGCGGCCGTGGCGTACCAACTGTGCGCCGGCGTTCCCGGCACCCAGGTAGCGGCGGTGATGCCGATGGTCGGCACGTTCCAGCTCACGTCACCCACGTCGGTGGATCCGCCGCCGCCCTCGCGCTCATGATCGAGCGGCTGCACCACGCGTTCGCTACCGAGCTTGGCCGTCCCGGCGGGCAATAACGGAAACAGTTTCTCCGCGAATGTTTGCTCGGCCGGCGTGTAAGTCAAGCCGCCGATCTCGGTGAAATTGCGGTAGACGCGTTCGCCGAGCGGCGCGTTGTTGACGATGTTGGCGTCGCTGCTCACGATGCGGCATTCCACTGTGGTCTCCGTGGCCATCGCCGCGCCGTTGGCGCATTTCAGAATGCGCTCCCAGATGCCGCTTAGCACGGTCATCGAGGGATGGCGCGCGTAAAGGAACAGTTCGGCGTCATCGGGAACGATGTTGGGCGCGGCGCCTCCCTTGGTCACGATGTAGTGCATGCGCGTAGCGCTGGGGACGTGCTCGCGCAGAAACTCCACCGCGTTGGCCATCAGCATCAGGCCGTCCAGCGCCGAGCGCCCTTTTTCCGGCGCCGCCGCCGCGTGCGATGCCAGGCCGTGAAACTCGAACTTCGCCGTGATTACGGCCAGCATGCCGGCGCCCGTCGTCACCGTGTTCGAATCGCCCGGATGCCAGTGCAGAACCGCATCCACGTCGTTGAACAACCCGGCGCGCACCATGTACACTTTGCCCGAGCCGCCTTCCTCCGCCGGCGTGCCGTAATACCGCACCGTGCCAGGTAGGTGATGCGCGGCGAGATACTCTTTAATCGAGACCGCGGCCAGCGCACCGCCCGCGCCGAGCAGGTTATGCCCGCAGCCGTGGCCGGGCGCGCCGGCAATTAGCGGCTTGCGCTCCGGCACCGCGTCCTGCGAGAGCCCGGGCAGAGAATCGAATTCGCCCAGAATGCCGATCACCGGCCTTCCCTGCCCCCAACTGGCGACAAACGCGGTGGGTATCTCCGCCACCCCAGCCTTCACGTCGAAGCCCGCCGCGGCGAGCGTCTCCTGGAGCAAAGCGGAGCTCTTCTTTTCCTGATAGCCCATCTCCGCGAATTCCCACACCTTGCGCGAGACATCGCGGTAAACCGGCGCATTGGTTTCCACCAGACGAATCACTTCGCTGTGAGCCGCTGAAATATCCGCCGCCATCGCCGCGAATGGCGCCGCCGCGCCTAAAACAAGAACCGCCAGTTTCGATCGCATATTCGGATACGGTACGCGGCGAGGGTGGCGGGTGTCAAGCTGGTGGGGGCGGGCACGCTGAGAGGGGCGGCAGATTGCCGCAAGATGCGAGATAATGGCTTCGTGTATCTCGAGAAAGCCTTCGCACATCAACCGGAGTTCCTGGCGGCAGTCGCTCAAGCGGCCAGCACCTTGCAGCCGCACGTTGTTGCGGTGACGCCAACCCTCGGCAACGATTGGAACGGAGAATCGGCTGTCTTCTTTCAAGTCGTTCTCGCCGATGGAATACCGCGCGCCCAACTTCTTCCTCTCACCAGACAGATTTCACAATCCATCGTCCAGCAGGTGCAGCCTCTCGAAGAATGGGGAGTTCTTCCCTACTTTAACTTTCTAACGCGGTCTGAGCAGGCTAGACGGTCGGCGTGATCGATGGCCTACGCCAACGAATTGCTTGAGTTAGCTCAGGAGCTCGCTAACCTCCACCCCGACCATCCTCACCAGGCGAGTTTGCGTCGAGCCGTTTCCACTGCGTATTATGCCCTATTTCATCTACTGATTTGCGAAGCTACCGAGAACTGGCGGCGCGCTGAATTACGGGCCGTCCTGGGACGGGTATTCGATCACGGCCCGATGAAACAAGCCTCCGACAAGAAGGCGGCCGAACTTAACGCCTATTTCAAGGAAGAGCCGCCAGAAGGGCCAGAGAGAACTCTCGCCTATCATCTTTACAATGTGACGGATACGTTCGGACAGGCGCAATATCATCGCAACGAAGCGGATTACAATACCGCCCGAGAATGGGATTTGACGGAGGTGCTGCTGCACATCGATGGCATTACCGAGGCATTCAAGAGCTGGGACATCATCCGAGAAGAACCCGCCGCGCAGGCCTATTTGGTTTCTATGCTGCCGAGCAAGGAGCGTAAGCAGAGCGACAGGCCCCGCCCAGAGAAGCGGCCCACGATGACGGACAAGCCGAGGTCCTCCAGGGAAGAGTGATGGGGCAGGAAACCTCCCTCCGAGAGCGCCCCCCCAACTGTTAGATAATAGTATCAGGGTGACTCGGGTGATAGCATGCCGCGCCGGCTCGCAATGAGTAAGGCTCGATGACCAAGGCTCTGGGATTTTGGATTTCCTTCGGGCTGCTCGCGTCTTCGGGCAGGGTGATCACATTCGATCGGGCAGCGGTCGGACACGCCCCCGCCGGCTGGACCGTGGCCATGACCCACGCCGGCGCCGATCCGCGCTGGGAAGTCCGCCAGGATAATTCCGCGCCCAGCCCTCCTTACGTGCTGGCCCAGATTTCCGCCGACCGTCACAACGACCGCTACCCGCTGGCCATTTTCGATGGCGTCAGCCTCCGCGACTGCGACGTGAGCGTCCGCATCAAGCCGGTCTCCGGCCTGCAAGATCAGGCCGGCGGCGTGGTCTGGCGCTATCGCGATCCGAACAACTATTACCTGGCTCGCGCCAACGCCGTCTCGAAGAACGTGGCCATTTACAAGGTGACGAATGGAGAGCGGCTGCCGATCGCCACCGCCGTTCCTCACGACATCGAACCCAATACCTGGAACATTCTCAAAGTCTCCGTGCGCGGCTCCCGCTTCCAGGTTTACGTCAACCATCGCCGCATTCTGCAAGCCGACGACAAGACTTTCAGCGGCCCCGGCCGGCTCGGCTTGTGGACGGTGGCCGATTCCGTCACCTACTTCGACGATTTCCGCGTGTATCCGAAATAGGCCGCAGCGGTGCGGCGATCGTCGAATTGGATGATATTGAAGACCGCTCCCTTTGGTCGCGGCTCCGTGATGCTCGCGGCTCGGATGCGTTCCTATCGGAGCCGCGACCGTCAGGGAGCGGTCACGCAGCGCCTGAAACGGGACGTCACAAAATCAGAGACTTATTCCGGCTCGGAAAAAGACATGCCGGCGAAACTCACCACGCTCGCTTCGTCGATGTTCCACTGTTCGTAGCTGAGCAGTTCGCCGCGCGCCCGGGGAGCGGTCTTGAGGAACGTGTAGAACGGCGATGATCCGCACCACTTCAGATCGTCGCGATTCTCCCGCACCAGTTCCCAGAAGCCATCGGAGTCGCCGGAGTTGATGCGGGCGATGCGATCGCGGTCGCGTGCCTCCACAACGTTCATCACACCCTGGCTGGCGCGGGCCTCGAACGGGTCCTGGTAGCGCGCGCCCATGTGCGCCATGTCCACTCCCAGAATCCAGAAAAGCCGGTTGCCTTCGCGCTCGCGCAACTCCGCCAGCGCATCGAAAAAGCGTTGCACGCGCTCGTCGTCTTCGGGTTTGCCGCCTTCGATCAGGCTCCTCACGAAGCTCCCACAGAGAACCGGCAGAATGCGCGTCTGGGGCCCGAGGGCGTGCTGCAGAAAGATCAGCTCCAGCTCCACGGTGTGTTCGAAGGAGTGGCAGAAATCTTCCATTTCAATAGCGCCGGGAGAGCGTTCCGCCAGCCAATCCACCAGCCGGACGTCGGTGGGCGATTCCCCCAGCGGCGTGAGGAAATTCTTGCGCGTCAAACCGAACTTATTGGGAGGGCCGTAGTGCGAGGTTGCCAGGATCACGAAGGTCCGGTCGCGATCCTCGGGCCGCAACATCTGGTAAGCGGCGCGGTACGATTCGACGCCGCCTTCCGGGCTGGCATGCGGCGCGGCGATCGCCATCAGACGGCCGTCTCGCGGGGCTGCCGCGGCGCCATTCATATAGCGCGCCAAGGTCTGGCTGAGGGCTTCGGCTTCGGCTGGGTAGGCGCCGCCGGCGTGGGCGGGCTGACGTACTGGCTCGGCGGCGAACTGGCTCCGGCGCTCCTGCTCCATGCGGGTGAAGTTTTCGTCCTCCAGGAACCCCGCGCCGCTCAGCGCCTCCACCAGGCTTTTAGCGATTTCGCCCACGTCGAGATCGCCGGTCAGTCGCACCAACACGCCTCGCAGATCGAGATCGGTTTGTTGCCCGTCGAAACACGCCAGCGATTCCACCAGCAGCGGTGGAACGATGAGCACCGCGTCGGAGAAGTGGTGCCCATCGCGGATCAGCAGCCCGGGGTGGTCGTCGGCCGGCGATGGCATGAAGTCGAGATCGAGGCGCAGGCGTGGCAGAGGCTGGGACAAGTGCCTATGGTATCGCAGGCCGGCGCGGCGCTGCCTGCGGCAAGGCCAAGAAATGCCGGCACGACTGCCGGCACAGCAGGCTGAAGCCCGCGCCACGGAGCTACAGTGAAGGCTGAATGGATCTGGCTGCGTTCGACTATCGCCTGCCGGAGGAGCTGATTGCGCAGCAGCCGCTG
This sequence comes from Bryobacteraceae bacterium, assembly GCA_036404395.1. Taxonomy (GTDB): domain Bacteria; phylum Acidobacteriota; class Terriglobia; order Bryobacterales; family Bryobacteraceae; genus Bog-375. The sequence continues at coordinate 8,241 of DASWZP010000126.1, forward strand.
GCAGACCGCGCGGCCTCGCGCATGCTGGTGGTTTATCGCGACGAGAACCGCTGGGAGGACCGATGGTTTTGCGAGTTGCCGGAGTTCCTCCACGCGGGCGATTGCCTGGTGCTCAACGACTCGCGCGTTTTTCCGGCGCGCCTGTTCGGCCATCGCGCCGGCGTGCACTCGCTGGCCGTGGGGAAGAATAATCCAAAGCGCAGCGAGCATTTGAGCGGCCGCGTCGAGGTCTTCCTGCTGCGCGCGGTCAGCTCCGACCGAAAAGAATGGGAAGCGCTGGTGCGGCCGGGACGCAAGATGCGCACCGGCGAGAAGATCCGCTTCAGCGGCGGCTTGCAAGGCGAGATCGCCGCGCGCGGCGAATACGGCCAGCGGCGCATCCGCTTCGAAACCGCCGGCGATCCGTTCGAAGAATTCGAAAAGATCGGCCACGTGCCGCTGCCGCCGTATATTAAACGCGCCGACGAGCCCGCCGACCGCGAGCGATACCAGACCGTGTTCGCGCGCGAGAAAGGATCGGTCGCGGCGCCCACCGCCGGACTGCATTTCACGCCGCAGATTCTCGATCGATGCCGTGCGCGCGGCGCCGCGATCGCCTGCGTCACGCTGCA
>DASWZP010000127.1:0-5592 GCA_036404395.1 Bryobacteraceae bacterium
GCGCAAGCTGGTGGCGACGCTTTCCAGCACCGGCACGCCGGCGGTCTTCCTGCATCCGGCGGAGGCCGCGCACGGCGACATGGGCATCTACACACCGGGCGATCCGACGATTCTGGTATCGAAGAACGGCAGCTCGGCCGAACTGCTGTCGCTGGTGCCGCTGCTGCGCGATTTCCATTCGCCCCTAATCGGCATTCTGGGCGCGACAACATCGCCGCTGGCCGCGCTGGTGGACGTGCTGCTGGATGCAACGGTCGAGCGCGAAGCGGATCCGTACAACCTGGCGCCCACGGCCAGCGCAATGGCGGCCCAGGCGGTGGGCGATGCGCTGGCGATTGCGCTGATGCGCGCGCGCGGCTTCACGGCCGAGCAATTCGGCCGCTATCATCCGGGCGGCCAATTGGGACGCAACCTGCGGACTTCGGTGCGGCAGGCCATGCATGGCGGCGGGGAAGCGGTGATGGTGCCGCCGGAGACATCGTTCAAAGAGCTGATCATTGCGATGACGCGGCTGCCGCTGGGCGGAGCGTGCGTGGTCACGGCGGATGGACGGCTGGCCGGCTTCGTCACCGATGGCGACTTGCGGCGCGCGCTGGCGCATCACGATGATATACGCGGCCTGACCGCGGCGGATATCATGACGGCCAGTCCGGTGACTATTGGTCCGGACGCCAGCCTGGCGGCGGCGCTGGAACGAATGGAGCGGCGCGCCTCGCAGATTTCCGCGCTGCCGGTGGTGGATGATGACGGCCGCGCGCTGGGAATTCTGCGGCTGCACGATGTATACCTGGGATTCCGGGCCGCGGCGCCGGTGGGTTGACAGGCGAAAGCGCCTGCCAACCGGTTCTTTCACGGCTCCTCGCGCGGCAAACCCTGCCCGAGCGCGCGCAGCCATATTCTCATCAAGATATGTATCATGTAGAAACAGCACTTATGAGAAACTACACGCGACACATAATGATGGCGGGTTTGGGACTGGCGGCATGGCTGGCGGTGCCGCGCGCCAATTTGCTGGCGCAAACGCCTCCGCCCAAGCCGGCGCCCGATACGCTGGTTCTGAGTGACGATGAAAAGCTGGTGGGGCACTTCCTGCGCTCCAACGGCGGCGACGTGAGATTCAAGAGCGACATGCTGGGCGAAGTGACCATTCCCTGGAGCAAGGTGAAAGAGCTGCAGGCCAACGGCACGTACACCGTGGTCGGCAAGGACATCAAGCTGGGCCGCAGCTCGGATACATCGAAGCTGCCCAAGGGCAGCCTGGAAGCCACGGCCAACGAGATCACGGTGACTGGCGTGCCGGGCGCGGCGCCTCAAACGGTCGCGGTGGCGGATGCGGCCCACGTGATCGAATCCAGCGAATTCGAGCAACAAGTGATGCACAGCCCGGGCATCGGCGAGGACTGGACCGGTTCCATCAATGCCGGCGCCACGCTGGTGGAGGCCACGCAGCAAAGCCGCACCTTCAGCGCCGGTTTCGCGCTGGCGCGGGCGGTGCCGATGGAATCGTGGCTCGACCCGCGCGACCGCACGCTGGTGGGTTTCAACTTCGCCAGCGGCGTTGTTAAGCAGCCGGGCGCGGCCGAAATCAAAACCGATATCATCCACGGCGGCCTGGAACGCGACGAATATTTTTCGACGCGCCGGATGTATGGATTCGCGCAGGCGACGCTCGATCACAACTATTCGCAGGGGCTGGACCTGGGGTCGCAAGTGGGCGGCGGGATCGGCTGGACGGTGGTGAAGAGCGCGGCGAATGTGCTCGACGCCAAAGCCAGCATGACTTACCTGCATCAGAGCTTCAGTGGGCCGGGAAACGTGGACCAAAGCCTGGCCGCCTCGAACTTCGCCGAAGCGTTCACCCACAAGTTCAAGCACGGCGTATTGCTGGCGCAAACGGTTTCGGCGACGCCGGCGTGGAACATCACCAACGACTGGCTGGCCAACGCTTCCATCGCACTGACGGTGCCGGCGTATAAGCGGCTGAACATCGCGCTGGGCGCGATCGACAGCTACCTCAACAATCCGCCGCCCAGTTTCAAGAAGAATTCGTTTCAATTGACTACCGGACTGACCTACACGTTCAAGTAGGGGGCTGCGGGCGGTTGGCGGGCGGGCTGCGTTGTGGCGCGAAGTCAATAACGGACTGTTATTGACTGGCCGAGTTATGAGAGAATAATCGATATCAGCCCGCAAGGAGCCTGACGATGGCAATCGAGCAGATGAACATCTCGCTTTCGCCGCGGATGGCCAAGTTCATCCGTGGCAAGGTGAAAGGCGGACACTACACTAACATCAGTGAAGTGGTGCGTGACGCGATCCGGCATATGCAGGAGGCCGACGCGGCGAAGGCCGGCAGGGCGCGAGTGGAGGACTTCGAAGCCAGCCTCACCAAGGGCCAGCGCGCAAGCATCGGGCGCGGCGTGCGGCAGGGGATCTTGGACATGGAAGCGGGCCGTTACGAGGTGTACGACGCCGACGGTCTTCGAGGCGTTGCCACGGATTTGGCTGCGGCATCAGCCCGGAAGCTGGCGCGCGGCTCGAAGACCGAATGAAGTTCCGCTACAGTCTCACCCGCACCGCACGGCGAGATCTGGAGCAGATTTCCGACTACTGGACTGCCGAGGCAGGCGAGGATATCGCGGTGCGGATTGTCGCCGGCATCCTGGACACCGTCATTACGCTGTCCTTGCTGCCTATGGCGGGCGTCGCGGCCGAGCAGTTTGGGCTGAGTGTACGGAAGTTCCCGGCCGGAAACTACATGATCTACTACCGAACCGGCCGGTCCCGGAGTATCCAGATTCTGCACGTGTTTCATGGCGCGCGGCAGCAAGGCAAGGCTTGGGGCGACGAGTCCGTGGATTGAGGGCGGGGTTGGCAGGCGAAATCCGGAACGGACCGGAAAACCGAAGCGCCTGCCCCACGATCACTGGAGGCGGATGTTATCGAGGCCCAGCGTGAAGGCGCCGGTTTGCGGGCCGGCGACCCAGGCGATGCCGATGATGTCGCTGCCATCGGCGCCGCTGAAACTCGAAAACGGAAAGCTGAACTGCTTCCATTCCGGCCCGGCGACGAAGGTCTGCGTCACGGGGCGATAGCCGAGCCGCTTGGAAAACAGCATGATCTCGTAGGTGCGTCCGTCGCCCTTGGCCCAGAATTGGATGGCCTTTTTGGCGGAGAGATTGGCCGGCGCCATCATGCTGGGGCCCGGTGAAAACAGCACGCCCGACCAGGGGAACGCAAAGCCCGCGATGACTTCCCCGGTCACCAGCAGGTAGCTCTTGCTTCCCTCCGCCCCACCGGGCGCGATCTCCATTTTCGCCACCGATTTTCCGCCGGCCATCTTATCCGTGGAAAGGGACCAGCCGGCGCCGAATCTCGCTTGCGGCGCGCCTTCCTGTTCGAAATCGCCGATCCAGCCGGATTCCGAGCCCGCCGGCGGAGCAACGCTCTTGGCCTTGGCCTCGTCCTCGAACTGTTTTGCGACCGAGGCTTTCCAGGCTGCGCGATCGATCGGGTGACCGTCCTTCCAGACGGCGACAATGTCGCGAGTCTGGCGGATGTCGACGGTCGGATCGCCGTTGACCAGTAACAGGTCGGCGCGCTTGCCGGCGGCGATCTGCCCGCGGTCATCGAGATGGAAAGCGGCCGCGGGCGCAGCGGTGGCGGCATGCAGGGCTTCCACGGGAGTCAGGCCGGCGCGCACCAGCAATTCGAGCTCACCGTGCAGGCTGGCGCCTTGCGTGGTGCCTGGATTCCCGGCGTCCGTGCCGGCGAGGATGGGCACCTGCGCGGCTTTCAATTGGCGGACGGCTTCCGAGGAGCCGTCGCAACTGAGCTTCACGGGCAACGCGAAGGTCCCCTTCAAGGCTGTTACTGCCGCGGGGGGCAGGTACGGCTTGAGCCGCGGGTCGCCGGCCAGATCCGCGTCGAAGCTGCTGGCGCACATGGTCTGCAACACGGTCAAGGTGCCGACGACGAAGATATGGCGCGAGGCGGCGAGTTTGGGGAAATCGGGGCTGGAAGCGGGCCCGATGAACAGGTGGGCCAGCCCATCTGCGCCGGCATTGATCGCGTCGATGGCCTGTTCGAGCGTGCCGATGTGAACCACCAGGAGCTTTCCGCGCGCGTGCGCCGCCACGGCCAATGCTTGCAAAGTCTCTTTGCTGAGGGTCGGCGTGGCTTTGCCGAATCCGTATTCCAGGGCATCGTCATAGACAGCTTTGATGTAGTCGGAACCCTCGGCAATCCGCGCGTCCACCCAAGCCTGGGCCTCTTCCGGCTTAGTGATGGTGGGGACCTTGATGCCGTACTCGGTGCCGTGGCCGCCGGGAGCGGTGGCCAGGTAACCGGACGATCGCAGATCCGCGTAGTCGAGCAGCTTGCCCTCCGCCTGCTGCTTCTTAATAGCGGCGGCGAACTGCGGGAGCGTGAACATATCCAGGTCGGTAGTCACGCCGAAAATGGGGGCCTGCTGGAGGCTGGCTTCCGCTATGGTGTGCGTGTGCGCGTCGATCAGACCGGGCAGGAGCGTCTTCCCGGTGCCATCCACAACGTCCGCGCCCGCTGGCGCAGCGATGTTCCGGCCAACCGAACGAATCAGGCCATCTTCGACCAGGACGCTCGTGTCTTCAAGAACGCGAGTGCCATCGAACACCCGTACGTGGTCGATCAATAGTGGCTTGGATGCGGGCTGCGCGCCTGCGAGGCTCACCCAGACCGCGCCGGTGAGCAGAAGTGAAAACCGTCTCATCACGAAAGAACTCCTACTTCGGCTGCAGCCCAACCGAGGCGACGATGATGCCGAGCTCGCGCCGTTCGGCGCCGGCGGGCGGCATGGCGTTGTCCAGCGAGAACTGGATGCGCACTGCCGGCTTGCTCAAAGCCGAAGCCGGAGCGTCGCGCTTGTACTCGTACTGGCCAGCCTTGGTGTAAGTTTCCGGCGGCAGCGGTGTGCCTTCGATGGACGCCGACAGCGTCAGCGACTTGGCATGATCGATGGCGACCTGAGGCACCGTGAGCGCCATCACCAGCGTGGCTCCGCTCTGCGCCGCGCCGATGGGCGGGCGCAGCACCACCCTGAACTGCTTGGCGGTCCAGCGCCAGGAGTTCGCTTCGATGTTATAGAAGCCGTCCAGAAGCTGAGGCTCCTGGCTGATTTGCGAAGTTCGCACGGTGGAGGCGAGCGCCACCGCCTCGCCCTCGGCTGCCGCTACCTTGACGGTTTTCGGCTCGCGTTTGCAGCCCGGCGCCAGAGCCAGCGCCAGAACCAGCCCCCCGGCCAGGAGGAGCAGGCGGAATTGTCTCGTGCTGAATGCCTGTTTCATTAGTCTAAAGAACTCTCTCCACTTCCCTCAAAGAACTGTAAAACACTAGACGACGATTATACCGTGGCAGACGCCGCAGCCGTTTGGCGTGGCTGCGAGTCCACGGGCTGCAATGATCGGCGCGAAGGCGCTGCAAGAAGAAAGTTCCATTTTTATCCGGAGCTTGCCGGACGGGAAGCCGCGGAAGGGCGGTAACATTCTCTTACAGGCTGTCGCCTAAGAAGACATCAACCTATGGAGGCGAACCGTATCCTTGAGCACTTGAGGC
>DASWZP010000128.1:0-4800 GCA_036404395.1 Bryobacteraceae bacterium
TCGCGCGACGCATACACCTATCTGCCCGAATCGGTGCGCAAATTTCCAGCCGCGGCGGAGCTGGCGGACGAGATGCGCCGCGCCGGCTTTGCCCAGGTGAGCTACGAATGTCTCACCGGAGGCATTGTCGCCCTTCACCAAGGCGTGGCCGGCTAAGTACGCCCTTTCGATTTTGCCGCGCGACCCGCGGGCGAGGCATTGCCTCGCCCCTACAGCGTCCGGCCGCCGCCCGTAGGGGCCGGACATGTCCGGCCCGGCCTGCCGCGAGGCACTCGGCGCGGCCTTCGCCGTGCGCCGCACCCTATTCCCCCTGTCCGGACAGCCTTCGCAAAGGCGCTATACTAGCCGTTACAACGTACCGTGAGGCGCGCCCGATGAGCATCGCTCCCACTATGCCTGCCCAGTCCCAGCGCGGTTCGGACGAGTCCGCCGCGCAGGCCGATCTGGCGCGGCGATGCTTATATTACATGTCGCTGATGCGCGAAACCGAGGACCGCATCGAGCGCAAACTCTATCGTCAGGGCAAGATTCTGGGCGGCGTCTACGTGGGCCGCGGCCAGGAGGCCATCCCCGTCGGCAGCGCGCTGCACTCGCTCCCGGAGGACGTGCTGCTGCCCAGCCATCGCGATATGGCCGCGTACTTTATTCGCGGCATTCCGCTGGGCCGCATCTTCGCCCAATACATGGGACGCGTGGGCGGCCTTACGGACGGGCGCGACGGCAACATGCACATGGGCGACATGAGCGCCGGCCTGGTGTCCATCATCAGCGCCCTGGCCGCCACCGTGCCCGTGGCCGCCGGCGTGGCCCTGGCGCTCAAGTACCGCGGCACCGACGCGGTCGCGTTCAGCTACTTCGGCGACGGTTCCACCAGCCGCGGCGATTGGCACGAGGGCGTCAACATGGCCACCGTGCTGAAACTTCCGGTGGTCTACATTTGCAATAACAATCAGTACGCTTACTCCACGCCGCTGAGCGGCCAGATGGCCTGCGCCAATGTGGCGGACCGCGGCCCGGCGTACGGCATGCCAGCGGAAATCGTCGATGGCAATGACGTGCTCGCGGTGCATGAGGCGACCGGCCGCGCCGTCGCCCATGCGCGCGCCGGCCTCGGGCCCTACCTGCTCGAGTGCAAGACCTTCCGCATGACCGGTCACTCCGCGCACGATGCCGCCGAGTACGTGCCGGCCGCCCTTTTCGAGGAGTGGGCCAAGCGCGATCCCATCGTCCGCCTGGAACAGAAAATGATCGACCGCGGCTGGGACGATCGCGCCGCCATCGACGCGCTTCGCGCGCAGGTCCGCCAGGAAGTGGATGCCGCCGTGGCTTGGGCCGACGAGCGTCCTTATCCCGACCCCGCCACCCTGCTCGGCGGCGTCTACGACGGCGAATAAGTCATGCCCACCACTTACCTCGAAGCTATTCGCGAAGGCCTGTGGGAGGAGATGGAGCGCGATCCCGACGTGTTCCTCATCGGCGAGGACATCGGCATCTACGGCGGCGCGTTCAAAGTCACCGCCGGCTTCATCGAGCATTTCGGCGCGCGGCGCGTCGTGGATACGCCGATCTCCGAGTCCGGCATCGTCGGCGCCGCCATTGGCGCGGGATTGATGGGCCTGCGCCCGGTGGCTGAAATGCAGTTCGCCGATTTCATTTCCTGCGGCTTCGACCAGATCGTCAATTTCGCCGCCAAGTGCCGCTATCGGTGGAACGCCGCTGTGCCCATGGTGGTGCGCGCGCCCTCCGGCGGCGGCATTCACGGCGGGCCCTTCCATTCACAGAACCCCGAGATGTGGTTCGTCAAAACGCCCGGCCTCAAAGTGATCTGCCCGGCCACCGCGTACGACGCCAAGGGGCTCATCAAGTCCGCCGTGCGCGACAATGACCCGGTGATTTTTTTCGAGCACAAGGCTCTCTACCGCCGCATCAAAGAGGACCTGCCTTCCGAAGAGTTCACCGTCCCCATCGGCAAAGCCAGAGTGGCGCGCCAGGGACGCGACCTCAGCATAGTGACTTACGGCGCCATGGTGTGGGTGGCGCTCGAGGCCGCCGAAACGCTCGCCCAGGAAGGCATCGAGATGGAAGTGATCGATCTGCGCACCCTGCTGCCGCTCGACCGCGAAACCGTCTGCGAGAGCGTCAAGAAGACTTCCAGGGTGCTGCTCCTGCACGAAGACACACGCACCGCCGGCATGGCCGGCGAACTCGCCATCACCATCACCGAAGCTGTCTTCGAGCACCTCGACGCCCCTATCGTCCGCGTCACAGCGCCCGACACTCCCGTCCCTTTCAGCCCGCCGTTAGAAGAAGCCTTCCTCCCCAACGCCGCCAAGGTAATCGAAAAAGCCCGCTGGCTGCATAAGTACTGAGCCTTGTGGGGCAGGTCCCCGACCTGCCAACCGGGCGAAGCCCGGCAGTTCTTCGTACCGCCGGCGGTCTTGCCGCCGGTTCTTTGTTCTTTGTCTCAATTCTCATCTACGCAGACGCCGAAATATCGCAAGACACCGGCGGCAAGACCGCCGGCGTTACCAAGCAGTCACCGCCCATCTTCCCCACTAACTCAATCACTTACCCCCCCAAACCCTTGACACATCCTCCATACTGGAATTGGGACTGTGGCGCCAGGCTCCGCTGCTAGTCCTTACTTGCTGGCCAGCAAGCGTTGCACTCAGTTGGTACTGAACTTCCGGCGCCCGTTAAAGGCATGCGGGGTCCCCCTCGGGCTGGATTCTCGACGGAAGACTTTGGATTCTGGAATTCATAACCGCCGGCGGTATACGGATAGCAGTCATCGCCGCCCGCCGGATAACAGAGAGTAAGGAACGAATCGGCAAGGATGTGCCCGCCATCCAGCGGGCCTAAATCATCGAAGTTTCTACTCAATCCATTGGGTGGCCGATACGCACGGCGATAAGTCCGACAGCCCGGCCACCCGCAACGCACTTATTCCTTCTTACCCGCCTCTCTCGCCCGTAGTGTCTCCAATCTCATTCGGAGCCGCGACCGTCAGGGAGCGGTTGAAGCTGCCACTCATGACGCTCATCTGGGATCGGCAAGCGCGAGTGTGCACTTACTGCTCCGTCTGATACTCCACCCTCGCTCGCGGCGGGTACACATAAGCCGCCACCAGGCTCTCGGTGCCGTCGTTGCCGATGGCTTTCACTCCAAACTTAGTGTCATCGATGGACACTCCCTCGAGCGTAAACTCGGTGACCTTGCCGACGAAAATCTCCTGTTCCCAGAACGGCGCCGTGGTTGCCTTCGTCACCACCGCATAGCCCTTGAGATTCTCGTCCGGGGCCGCCGCGTGCCAGCGCAGAACGGCGTCATAACCCTTGCCACGCGAAATCATCGGCAGCCGCGGCGCGTTCGCCGCGCCGGCCACCGCGGTCCAGATATCCGGCGTACGCGGCGCCAACGCCAATGCGGCTGCCGCGGCTGCATTCAGTTTGGCCACGCGCGTCGTGTATGGTACCGACATGTTTTCGAGCGTGTCCGCATCGTGATGCTGGTTCGCCAGGATCTCATTGGGCGTGGAGAGCCGCACCGCACCGAAGCCCTGCTGCTGAAACGGCGTCTGGTCGCCGCCGCGGCCCAGCCGGTCCTGCGCGTATTGCACATTCACCTTCAGGCTGGGCAGATAGCGCGCGCCGGCCCACTGTACATAGCGTGCCAGCCCTTGCGCCAGGCTATCGAGCTGGTCGTCGCTATAAACGTTCACCGCGCTGTTGCCGGTGCGCCCGTTGCCGGTAACGTCGGTGCCAATGATGTCGTTGTTCAGCACGGCCTCGATGAGCGTTCCGTCCTTCTTCGCTTTGGCCGCTTCCAGCGTGCCGCCCACCAGCCCTTGCTCTTCGCCGGCGAAGGCAATGAAGACCAGCGTTTTCGAAAACTCGTACCGGCTCATCACCCGCGCCAGTTCCATCACCGCCGCAATGCCGCTGCCATCGTCGCAGGCGCCAGGAGCGGGTAGTTCGGCCGACTTCTCCCAATCCACTTCGAGCGGCCGTTCGCCCGCGGCGCTTGTGCCCACGGCCGGTTGTGCCGGCGGCGTGCCAATGTTGAGGGAATCGTAGTGCGCGCTCACCACCACCTCGAGCTCCGGCATGGTCTTGCCGGGCAGCACCGCGATCACGTTGTATAGGTCGGCGTCTTTGAAAACGCGCCCGGTCTTCTTGACCCGCCAGTGTTCGTAGCGAACTTGCAGGCGCGGGCTGTAACTCTGAAACTCGGCGAAGATCCACTTCCGCGCCGCGCCGATGCCGTGTTGCGGATCGTCCTGCGCCGACAGAGTGTGGCGCGTGCCGAAGCTCACCAGCTTTTCGATCGTGCCGCGGATTCGCTCCGCGGAGACCTCCTCCACGATCTTTTTCACTTGGGGATGAATGGCGCCGTCAGCGGCCGCGTCCGCCGCGACGAACGAGGGCGCCATCAACAGTGTGCACAAGAGCAAGCCAACCGGTTTCATGGGAATCCAGCATATCGCAAAACCGGCCTCATATTCTCAACAAGCTGCTGAAAAGATCCGACAAAAAGACCGTGAGCCACAGATGAACACAGATGAACACCGATAAGCCAATGCTTTTAATCCGTGTTCATCTGTGTTTATCTGTGGCCTGTCATGTTTTGCTACGAGCCTATCTGGAAGGTCCCGGCAACTTGCAGACTGGACTGCGCGGAGGAGTTGCCGAGATACACGGTGTAAGTGCCGGGCGCCGTCAGCCAACTGCCCGAAGTGGTGTCCCAATACGACAGCGGATGCGAAGAATCGTTCTCATCCACTTCCACCGTCACGCTCTG
>DASWZP010000129.1:0-5078 GCA_036404395.1 Bryobacteraceae bacterium
GCATCTTCCATGCCCACTTCGAGCGAAGGGAACCGCGCCTGGTCGGCCACGTGTCGCGCCACAATCTGGTCGCAGGAAACGCCGGCCCGGATATCCACCGTGGTTTTCTTGACCTGGATGCCGGTCAGATACGACCCCGAGCAGCGGCCATGATCGCCCGCGCCATCGAGCAATGCGCGCCCGCTGTTGTGGGTCAGGTTGCCCAGCATGAGGATGTCGTCGCGGTGCGGTTCCATGGCCTTCAGGATGCGCGGCAGCTCGCCCAGCCTGCCCTCGTAGCCGGGGTTCCACTGCTCCATGATGATGCCGTTGGGCACGTAGGCGAATACCATGCGCAGCGGCGGCTTGGCAGCCCGCGCGATGGCCATCGCCGGAACCATGGCGTCCAGGAACGGCAGTCCAACCGCCGCGCCCATGCCGCGCAAAAAAGACCTTCGATGAAGCGCCTTCCGCGTGATCGTCATTTCCGGGCCTCCTCCGTGTTCGCCGGTGCCTTGGTTTGGATGAGTTCGCCACGCCGCATCTGGAAGGGCGCGCTGCGCACGATTTCGTAAATCGCGGTCTGGAACGGGTATCCCTGGTCCGCCAGCCTGGCGGTGATTTGATCGATCGCGCGCCGGTCATAGGGCGCGATGCCCCGTCCCAGCCCGTACATCATGAGCTTCTCGACCAGCGCGCGCGCAAACTGCGGAACCAGCGAGACCAGCGCCGCGCGCATTTCCTCTGGGTTGGAGAAAGTCTTGCCGTTGGGCAGCGTGCCGCTCGAATCCACCGGGAACTTGCCGTCCAGGGTGCGCCATTTGCCAACCGCGTCGTAGTTCTCCAGGCCGAAGCCGAGCGGGTCCATTTTGGAATGGCACGACGCGCACACCGCGTTGGAACGGTGCTTCTCCATCTGCTGGCGCAGCGAAAGCGAGGTTCCCACGGCGGCCTCGTCGAGCGGCGGAACGTCCGGCGGCGGCGGGGCCGGCGGCGTCCCCAGAATCTCCTGCAAAATGTACTTGCCGCGAATCACCACCGAGGTGCGCGTGGCGTAGCTCGAAACCGTGAGCACGCCCGCCTGGCCCAACACGCCGCCGCGCTCGCCGGTGGTCAAATCGACCTTGCGAAACTCGGGTCCCTGCACGCCTTCGATCCCGTAATGCCGCGCCAGGCGTTCGTTGAGAAACGTGTAGCGGGAATCCAGGAAGTCCTCCATCGGCCGGTTCTCGCGCAGGATGTAGTCGAAGAACAGGCTGGTCTCGGTGCGCATCGCATCGCGCAACTCGGGACTCCATTCGGGAAACTTCTTCGGATCGGGCGTCACCACGTCGAGGTTGCGGGTTTCCAGCCACTGTGCGGCGAAGTTGTCCGCCAGCGCGGACGCGCGCGGATCCACCAGCATGCGCTTCACCTGCGCATCCAGCGCGCCGGGCGTGTGAAGCTTGCCGGCCTCGGCCAGGTCAAGCAACTCGTCGTCCGGCATCGAGCTCCACAGGAAGTAGCTCAGCCGCGAGGCCAGTTCCACGTCGGAGATTCGGTGCACCACCGTCGGGTCGGTCGGGTTGGGGTCGTGCTCGATGCGGAACAGAAAGTTCGGCGAGACCAGCATGGCCTGGAGCGCCAGTTGAATCCCCTGCTCCGCCGATTGGCCATGAGCCTTGGCTATGCCCACGAATCTCACCAGCGAGGCGATCTCGACCTTGGACACCGGCCGGCGATAGGCGCGCCGCGCCAGGGCGCCGACGATCTTCTCCACGCACGCAGCGGAGGAATTGGGGTCGCAGATCAGGATCCGGGCGCGGCTGGCCGGCGCAATCTCCGGTTTGAAGGGACCCACGAACGTGATGCCGTCGATGAATTTGTTGCGCTTCCGGTTGTAACGGTCGCGCGGCGCCAGATCCTTTACAAAATCGTCGTCGATGAAGCCCGCCCGGAAAACATGGTCGCCTTCGGGCAGCGCAAGGCGAAGCTCCTCTTCCGAGTAAGGATCGAAAAAAACCAGGCCGGATGGTTTGGTCTCCACCATCTTGCTGCCGATCAGCTTGCCGTCCATCCAGAGACCGAGCTTTACCGGTTTCGCGTCGGCCGGCCGTTCCCCCGGCAGGGCGAAGCGGAGTGTGTACTCGCCATCGAAATCGATCCGGTGGCTGGCTTCTATCGAGCTCGAATCCACGCGGCGGATGCGCTTGTCCTTGGTGGCGTATTCCACCGAGAAGGGCTTGGGCAGCGGATCGGCCGCCACGGCGCGCGAGGCGATCCGCTCGGCAGCCGCCAGGTACTTTTCCATCAGCACCGGCGAGATAGTCAGGATGTCGCTGATGTTGTCGAAGCCCTCGCCGGAATCGTCGGTGGGAAAGTCCTTTTGCGCGCGGAACTCCACGCCCAGCAGGTCGCGAATCGTGTTGGCGTACTCGTTCCGGTTCAGCCGGTGGGCGGTGACGCGGCCCGGGTCGAGCTTCGTGTTGCGGTCCGCCTGCGCGAATTCATCCTGGATGTATTTGACCAGGGTGTCGATCTGCGCCTGCGGCCGTGCTACACCCTTGGGCGGCATCTCCCCGGCACGGAGCTTTTGAAGAATCCGTTCCCAGCCTTCCCGTTTGCTTTCGACCGATCCCGGATCGAGGAACGCCGCCGCGTCAAAGCCGCCCGACGCCAATTGGTGGTTGTGACAAAGGGAACAGGTGTTTTCGAGAACCGGAGCGACAGCCGTCGCGAATGTCGCGCCGCCGGACGCCTCAGCCTCCTGCGCGGAAGCCTGCCATGTCGAACTTGTCGCGGCCAAAACTCCAGCCACGGAGACGGTGAAAACCCAGTTGCCCCCTCGACCCATACCCTTCCTCTGATACCCGCGCTATCTAGATGCTACCACGGGAAAAAGGATCGCGAATGTCCAGTTGCAACTCATTTGCCGGTCCCTTATTCCACCGAAACCTTGATGGAAATCCGCGGCCCGATGGGTTTGACGCGCAGTGCGACGACGCCGGAAGCCGCCTGCGGGCCGGCATGTACCGTGAGCACGGCTTTGCCGCCGGCTGGGTAGAATGTGGCGTCCAGCTTGGCTTCCATCCCCGGAATCTGCTGCTCGATTTCCAGGCCAATGATCCCCGGAGTGCCGTTGGAAATGATCACCTGATCGCTGGCTCCGGGCTTGAGACTGAGCGCGGTCTTATCCGCTTTGATCAGCGCGAAGAACTGGTCCACACTGGCGGGAATCATCGGCGGCGCCGGCGGCGGTGTGCCGGGAGGCGGCGGCGTGGCCGGTGGGCCCGTTTGCGGAACCAGACCCATCTTCCCGAATGGCGTCATCAGCAGCGCATCTTTGTCCACGTACCACATCCACTGCCCGTTCTCGATCTTCCAGGTCATCGGCGTAAGCATCTTGACGGTCTTACCCTGAAATCCGGGAGCGGGCAGATAATGCTCGCAAATCACCATCGCCGTGGCTTTGGTGAAATCCTGGTTGTAAGCGATCGATTGAATCTCGTAACTCACATAGTGGGGTTTGCCGGAGTTATAAAAATAATCCTTGGTGTCGTCCGCCACCATCTGCTCGGCCTGGCGGAACTTGCCCTGCTTGTGCAGTTCGCAGAATTCGTTGACGCGCGCGCGCAGCGTCTTATCGACAATCGGCGGCGGATCGGGACCTTTCTGGGGGACATTTTGCGCCCAGAGCGCGGCACCGGCCAGGACGAGAAGAGGGATTCGCAGCATCTTCACCTATTGTAAAACGGCATTAGGTAGGGCATGCTTTAGCTTGCCCAAAAAAATAAAAACCTATCCCAGCAGCGCCTTGACGATGATCCAGGATTTCTCCAACGCCGACAGCCGCACGCGCTTGCGGAAAACATCGTAATTGCCGGCTTCGATGCGGTCGAGCAGGCGGGAATAAATGGTGATCAGCGCCCACAGCGAAGGCCGGCTGCGCGGGTGGATCAGATCCAGCAGCGGCTGCGATTCCCGGTAGTAAGCATGGGCGCGATCCGTCTCGAATTGCATCAGCCGCAGGAACTGCGGAGTACGATTGCCGCCGGCCAGGTCGGCTTTGGAGACGCCAAAGCGGGCCAGGTCCTCTTGCGGCAGGTAGACGCGGCCGCGCGCCGAATCCTCGCGGATGTCGCGCAGAATATTGGTGAGCTGAAAGGCGATTCCGCACTTTTCCGCCAGCGGCGGCGCGCTCGGCGTGTCGAAACCGAAAATGTAAATCACCGTGAGGCCCACCACCGAAGCCACCTGGTAACAATAGTGATAGAGCTCGTCGAACGTTTGGAAACGGCGCGGTTCCAGGTCGGAGACCACGCCATCGATCATTTCGCGCAAATACTCGTGGGGGATGCCGAAGCGGCGCACGGTGTGATAAAACGCGGGCCACAGCGGATGGCCGCTGAAACGGCCGGCCAGCGCCTCTTCCATGGCGGCGCGCCATTGGTCCAGCGCGGCGCGGCTGGCGCCCGGCTCGTCGCTCAAATCGTCGCAAGTGCGCATGAAGGCGTAGATCGCGCACATGGCCTTGCGCTGCTGCGCGGAAAGCAGGAGGAACGAGTAGTAGAAGTTCTTGGCGCGGCTGCGCGCCACATGGCGGCAATAGTCGTACGACTGCTCGATCGCGTTCATCAGGCGGCCCGCGGCAAGGCCAGCCGCGCCAGCGAACCGAGCAGCAGGCGTGCACGCTCGAACTTCGAGACTGCCGGCCGCGCCCGCAGCACGTCGTAATCCTGCCGCTCGATTTTGTCGAGCACCAGGAGCCCGCCGCGGCTGAACAAGTCGAGATCGAGCGCCAGCCTGCGGTCCACCATCCCGATTAGTGGAAGCCCCTCGAGGAACAATTCGCGCGCCTTGGCCACGATCTCCCGCATGGCCTCGCGAAAGGCGGGCGTGAAACGCCGCGCGAATAGATCCTCGATCCGGCAGCCGTGGCGTTCCAGGACATCGAACGGTATGTAGACGCGGTTCTTCAGCAAATCGACGGTCACGTCCTGCCAGAAGTTGGCGAGTTGCAGCGCCGTGCAGGTCGCGTCGGCCAGGCGCTGGCGCGTCGCGTCGGAGTAGCCGCACAGGTGCAGCACCAGCCGGCCCACCGGATTCGCCGAGCACCGGCA
>DASWZP010000130.1:0-12760 GCA_036404395.1 Bryobacteraceae bacterium
CACCGCCGGTTTGCCGGCCGCTTCGGCCAGCCCCTTGACGCAGGCCAGGCAAACCCGCACGCCGGTGAATGCGCCTGGGCCGGATGCCGCGGCGAAGCAATCCACCTCGCCAATCGAAACGCCATGCCGGCTGAGCAGCGCTTCCAGGTGGCGGTAAATCACGTGGGCGAAGCCGGAGGGGGATTCGAGATCGACCTGCTCGATCAGATCGCCCGCGCGGGCCAGCGCCAGGCTGCCGTGGGCGTGGGTGGTATCGACCGCCAGAATGAGAGGCGTCACTGGTTGAGATCGTATCCTTTGGCCACCATGTAAACGGTGCCGTAGCCGTTGATGGCGTAGAGGCGCAGCAGCGCGGTGGCGGGATAATTGACGGCCAGGCCGGCGGGCAGCGTGAAATCGCCTTGCGGCGCGGTGCCGAGCACCCGATATCCTTCGTGGTCCGCGGTGACCTCGGCGGTCCACATCCAAAGCATGGCGCGCGTGGCGCGGCTGGTGCGCTTGAGCTTGACCGAAACGTGGGCCGCGCGGCCGCGAGCCAGCGCATCAGTGGGCTGCTCGATTTCGTAGGGGACCTTCTCGGGATCGATGACGATCTCCTGCACCGGCGCGTCGAGCGATTCGAACTTGTAACTGCGGTTCATGCTTTCGACGGTGGCTTCGCGGACCACGCGCAGCACCCAGTCGTGAGAGCGGTCGGGGGGCTCGCCGGTGAAGTGCTGGCCGCTCCACTTGCGGCGCGCAGTGATGGAGCCGTCGGCCGGATCCAGCCAGTAGACATCGTAGCCGTGGTGCTCGACGGTGAGCTCGACCGGGCCGGGCTTATCGATGTAGACGATGTAATCGACGCCGGGAAGCGCCAGGGCGCGTCCGCCATCGACGTCGAAGTAGGGTTCGAGGTCCCAATGGCGCGTGCCGGCCATCAGGTTGAACCAGACCGTCATGGCCTTGGCGCCGGCTGAATTGACGGAGCCCGCGCCGGCATTGGCGTAGGTCGGGTACTGGCCGTTCATAGTGACCGTCCAAAGCCGGTGGCGAAATTCGGCCGCATCCACGCCGCCGTTGGCAGGTCGGGGACCTGCCCCACCGGTGTCTTCGCGCCCGAATTCCAGGGCCACGCCGGGCACCTGGTAGAGCTGATGTTCGATGGCGCCCACGGCGGCGTCCGCCGTACCGTACGCGGCGAAGTCCATCCAGCCATCGTCGAGCAGTGGCGCCGACGTAACGCGCGCGCCGCTTGTGCGCGGGTGCTGGTATGGGTCGAACTGTTTGATCAGCGCGCCGGTTTCCGCGAGCAGCGCGCGCGCGCCGGATTGGCTTTCGAATTCCTCGAGGCCCTGCCAGGTGACGTTGCGGGCCGCATAACGGCCCACCAGAAAGCGGATGAAGCGGCGCATCGAGGCAGGGTCCGGCGACAGGCGGAGGAGCGCGGCCGGGCCGGGAGCCAGCACCAGGTCGGCGACGAGACCTTTGGAATTGATGTAGGCGATGCGCTGGTCGAGGCGCTGGAAATGGGCCAGGTCGGGACTGCCGGGGGCGCGGAAACCGAGGCTCGCGCCTTCGCTCAGCACCAGGCCGCGCAGGTGGTTGAACTTCTGGGCGGCGCGCGCATCCACCACGGCGCGGAAGCCGGCGTCGTCCAGCCAGGCGAAGCGCATCTCGCTCGCGCCCATCCACAGGTGCGGCTGGTTGGCGGCGATGGTTGCCCAATGATGGAGGTTGGCCACGCGGAGAAAGCCGGGCGCATCGGAAGCGTTGGCGATGAATCTGCCGGTGAGCCCGTCCCATTCGGCGATGTTGCTGGTGAGAAGGTACTCCCAGCGGCCGGGCTCGGTGGGCGCGAAGCGCAGCACCATGCGGCCGCCGCCATCCCAAAAAGCCGGCAAGGCGTAGGTGCGCATCCGCGGCGAACGGAACTCGGCGCGCAGCTCGACGCTGGCATAAGGATCGGGATGTGCCGCGGCAGCCTTGGCGCTCAGTTCAAACACCAGTTCACAGGGCGACCACGCCGGCGTGTTATCGCAGCTCGAAGCAGGTTGCGGAGCGGCTTCGAGCAACAGCGCTCCAGACAGCGCAAAGAGCAACGGGACGGCGCGGAGTGCGCCGGCGAGGGGCGCGGCCCGGCGAGTGGAATTCACATTACCAGTGTAGTGCGGTAGGACAGACGATCGGGGTTTGTCGTCTGTCCAGCTGTCGCGTTTGGCGAGGCATGACAGACCACGAAAGGCGATGGTCCGTCCTACTTCGTGTCCAACGAGCGCAGCTTCAGGTCGAAAATGTTATAAGGCTGCGCTCCCACCACCAGATCGCCGTCTACGCCCTCGGGCGTGCTCTTGCCGACCACGAAGGCGGGCGTTCCGTCGCTCCCGATGCGCATGGCCTCCATCACGTCGGACTGGATTTCGTTCTTGTACTTTTCGCTGACCACGCAAACGCGGAATACCGTCGCGTCCAGCTTGAGAAACTCCGCGTCGGCCAGCAGGCTGTTGAGGTCCAGCTTGTCGGGATGATGGCTCATTATGTCGCGCAAAGCCCAGAACTGCCCTTGCGCGGCGGCGCAGCGTCCGGCTTCGGCCGCGCGCATGGCATCGGGGTGCATAGAATCGAGCGGCAGGTCGCGACTATAGAACCGGACCTTTCCCGTGTCGATGAAATTCTTTTTCAGCTCGCCGAAGGTCTGGGTGTGAAACGACTGGCAGAAGGGGCACTGATAGTCGGTGAACTCCACCATGGTGACCGGCGCGTTCTTGGAGCCCAGCATCTGCGCGCCCTCCAGGTTCATCTTGATCTTGGCCGGCGGCCCGGGCTGTTGCTGCGGCTGCCGTTCGAGCAACTGCCGGATCTGGCGCAGCTCCTGGAGGATTTCCTCGGCCTGCTGGCGTGTGATGCCCGGCTCCTGGCTGGCGGCGCCGCCCGCGACCTGGGCGCGCGCGACCGGCAGCAGCAGCGCCAGCGCGGCGCACATCGCAATTCGCAAAAAGTTTCTCATTCCACTCCTAAATAATATGGCGATCATCGGTTGCGCTACTTGCAGCACGGCCGGAAACGGCGAGATGCCGGTTGGCAGGCGTAAGCGCCTGCCCCACTGTTTAGTTCTTCTCCAGCATCAGCATGTATTGCACGTCGCGGACGTGCTCCTTCTCTTCCAACAGGTGAAAGTGGTTGGCCTCCACCTCTTTGATGACGTCCGGCATGTCCAGGCGGATGTGCGTGAGCGCCCGCCCATTGGGCATCGCCGACTCTCTCTTGTAATACTCTACGACGATCAGCTTGCCGCCGTCCTTGAGGGCCTTGTGAATCGCGGCCAGCATCTTCTCCGGATAATCGAAGTGATGGTAGACGTCGAGCGCCAGAGCCATGTCCAACTGGCCGTCCGGCAGGCTCGGATCGGTCTCGGTGCCCTTGATGAATGTGACGTTCGCGAGGCCGGCCTGGTTGGCTTTCAGCTTGGCGGCGGAAAGAAAATCGTCGAAGATGTCTTCGGCGATCACGTGGCCGTCGGGGCCGACCGCTTTACTGAGATACGGCAGCATGAATCCCACGCCGGTGCCGATGTCGGCCACGGTCATTCCCGGCTTCAAGCCCATTTCGTGGATCAGCAGCCCTGGCTTCTGCGTCTGTTCGCGTTGCGGATTGCCCAGGCTGGCGGCCATCTGCTTGCGCTGTTCCTCGGTCTGATAACCGCTGTTGGCCTCGCGCGCGACCTGCGCCGCCAGACTGGCCGCCAGGGCCAATGCCACGCACGCAATCTTTTTCATAACGGTGGCTCCCTATAGTGGTAATGATAACAGGGCACTCGCGCCGGACTATGATGAGAGCAGGCCCTCGCCATGAAACACCGTTTCCGCCGATGCACCCTGCTGGCGGCCTTCGCCGCCCTATGCCTGGCCCAGGCTCCGGAGCCCGAACCGCAACCGCCGCCGCCGGTCAGGCTGCCCAGCGGCAAATCGCAGCGCGACGAGATCCTCAAGCAGGAACAGGCCGAAAACCTCAAGGACGCGGCGCAGCTGGTGGAGCTGGCGCAGCAATTGCGCGGCGACCTGGAGAAGAACGGCCGCTACGTTTTTTCCCTTGCCGACCACAAGAAGGCTGAAGACATTGAAAGACTGGCGCATCGAATCCGCACTCGCATGCAGCATAATTAGCCTGCTGGCGTGCGGCCTCGTCCGTGCGCAGGCACCCGCGAAAACGCCGGCCCTGGCAGTGATCGATGCCAACGATGCCGCGCACTGGCAAGCGGTGGCGCAAGAGGCGGGCTGGCAGACTATCGTGCCTGGCGGCGCATCCTCCGATCCCATCGACACGCGGGTGCTGGCCATGGCCGGCGCGGTGCGTTCGGCCATTCAGAACCGGGGCGTGGATCCGGCGCGGGTGTATCTGGCCGGCCGCGGCGATTCGGCGGCTTCGGTCTTCTACACGATGTCGCGGCTGCCCGATATGTTTGCCGCCGGGATTGCGATCGGCGGCTCGCCCGAGGCCGCACTCTCCACCGGCCGCATCTACACCGTCAATTTCGGCAATTGTCCCGTGCTGTGGGTTACCGGCAACGACGCTGACGAGGCCACGGCGCAGAAGCTCAAGGCCGCCGGCATGTGGATGGAATGGCGCTCCGCGCGCGAGATGAAGAACGCCGATGTCTTCGCCTGGCTGGCGGCGCGCACCCGCGATCCGTTTCCCTTGGACGTCGATTGCGAGACCGATTCCCCCACGTTTGCCAGTTGTTTCTGGCTCACGCCCGGCAAGTTCGATTTGAGCGAGGCCAACGATGTGCTGCCGCGCACGCTGGTGGCAACCGCTGCGCCGGCCGCGCTGGACCTGGGCGCCTTCGGCTACAAGCCCGACGATCCCGGGCCGGGCGTTCTGATTTCCCACCTGCCCGAGAAGTACTCCGGCCCGCTCAAGTTGGGCGACCGCATCACCGCCCTCGAGGGCCACCCCATCGCGGACGCCCACGAATTCCAGGCGATGATGAGCAAGGCCACTGAGGAGGCGCATGCCGTCGTCATGGTCCAGCGCGGCAAGATGCGAACGCGGGTCGAGACGCGGATCGTGGTTCCCCACCACGACTTCGTGCCTACCGCGCGCGTGCAGGGCAAATACGACCCGGCGCAGAAGCAGATTCTGATCATTAGCCGCACCGTCACCGAAATGCGGGTGGAGATTCCCGAAGCGTGGGCCGGCGCCAGCCTGTTGTGGAACGGCCTGGCGCTCGAGAAAATCGACAAGCCGGGCTGCGTCCTGCTGACGATCGACAAAGAGCTGCTGCATGCCGGCACGTGCCCGTGAGCCGCCTGTTATACTGGTCGCACCTTTGGGCGTGAGCCAAGGAATTCGCCCAGGCGGAGATTGCCGCGGGGTCAGCGAAACACAATGTGGCGGCTAATCTTTCCGGTTCTGGGTGGGACGCTCTTACTGAGCCCGCTGGTGGCGCAGCCGTGTCTGGTGCGTGGCGGCGCGGAGCGGGTGGGGACGCTCGAGTCATTCGCCGGCGCGGTCGAGCCGAAGCTGACGCCCGTCGAGCCGGCTCCGGGGATCGCCATCGCAATTTTTCCCGGCTTGATCGCCGAGGAACGCCGCGCGAGCGTGGCCTCGCAACTGACCGCGCTACATAAGATCGCGGATAAAACAACTCCTCTCAGCCTGCTCGTATTCAACGGCGAAGCATTTACCGTGGCCGGGCCGTTTGAGACTGGCCTGGAGTGGCGCAACGCGGTGCAGCAAGCGCTGGCGGTCGCGGACGATGTGGTCCCGGCGCCAGCCCGCCTGCACGCGGCGCTCATGGCATCGGTGGCGGTCTTTGGCGGCAACTGGTCGGCGCTGATCCTGGCGGGCCCGCTTCCGGAGCCGGACGCGGACACTCGCGACTATGCGCGGGCGCGGTTTTCGTCGAGCTTTTGCGGGCAGAAGCTGCGCGTGAGCTACTGGTATCCGGAAGGATCTCCCTCGGCCTTCTGGTCTTCGCTGGCGGATGATACCGGCGGAGCCGTGGCCGGGTCCACGCTGGCCGATGTGGCGGAGTCGCTCGGAAGCGGACCGTGGACCGAAGCAGCCTGGCCGGCGGCGCCGCTGAGCCGTGGTTTCGTGCTTTACAACGCCAGGCTGCTCAACCAGACGCCCGGGGCCCCTGCCGTGGAACTGCCGGTACTGGCCGCCGCGCCGGGCGCTATGTTGCCCAACCTGGGGCAATATGCCGAGCTGCTGGCGCTCGACCGGCAAGTAACGGAACTGGGCCGCGTGGAGAAGCCGGACGCGGCGCAGGTGCAGCAGATGCACGATCTGCTGGAACGGGCGCTCACCTTCAATGCGCGCGACGCCGTGGCGCTGCGCAGCGGAGCCGACTATTACAAGCGCGCACACGACTACCAGACCGCGGCCAACCTGCTCGATAAGCTGGCCGAGATCCAGCCCCGCAACGCCGATCTCCAGGCGGAGCTGGGGCATTGCCGGTTCGTGGCGGGCGACCTGGATGGAGCGGAGACCGCGTTACGCCGGGCGCGCGACGGCAAGGCCGGCGGAGCGGTGGCGAGCGAAGAACTGGCGCGGATCCGCCTGGCGCGGCACGACGATCGCGGCGCGCTTCCGTTTCTGGAAGAGACGCTCGCGCTCGACGGGCGGAACACGGAGCTGTGGTTCATCCGCGCCGACGTGGCGGCGCGGCTGGGAGACCAGGCGAAGGCGGCGGAGTCGCTCGAAAAAGGGCTGGCGCTGGAACCTGCGAATCTCGAACGCCGCACGGCTCTGGTCGAAATCTATATCGGCAGCGGCGCGAGTGAAAAAGCGCTCGGCCACATCCGGATTGTGACGGCGGCCCTGCCCGCCGATGCCGCCGTGCGGCGCCAGTACGCCGAGTTTCTGGATCGGCTGAATCGCCCGGACGAATCGCTCGCGGTTTGGAAGAAGGTGATGGAAGCGGACCCGGGCGCCGAGCCGGCGCATTTTCGGGTGGCGCGGCTGCTGCTCGACCGCGGCGCGGTGGCCGATAGTCTGGCGGCGGCCGATGCGGGCCTGACGGCCGCGCCGCAATCGGCGCGGCTCTACCTGGTGAAGGCGGAAGGGCTCGAGCGGCAGCAGCGCTTCTTCGACGCGCGGCAGACGCTGCGCAGCGCATCGAAGTCGGTGCAGGATGTGGCCCTGCTGGCGCGGCTGGCGGAGATGGAGGACAGTTCCGGATTGCGGGCGCCGCAGGCCTACCAGGCGTTGCTGATTGCCCGCGACAAGGCGGCGACCGGAACGCCGGAAGCCGGGCGGGATGCGGAGCGAGGGCTGGAGGTCGCGGTGCGGGAAGGTGACGCCGGCGCGGCGGCCTTTTTCCGCGGCCGCCTGACGGCCACTGGAAAATCGGCCGTTTCCAACTGGCTGGCCGAGAGCCCGGCGAAGTCTACCACCGGGGCAAGCGTTCCCGGCGGCCTCGAGGCGCTGGCATTCATGGCCCACTTTCACGTCCAATCCCCACAAACATTCTTCGCGGTGTACAGCCGGTCGCTGGTGGACAAGACGGACAACCTGGACTCGAAGTCGCGGAATCTTTATCTGGAGGACCTCCGCCGCTACTTCCAGCAGGTAGCCGACCTGAAAGCCGCCGGAGTTCGCAAGGGGGATTCGACCGAGATTGTGATTTCGGTGGCGGACAAGAAGAGCCGGCAGCACGGCGAAAAAACGCTGGAGATTCTGGGATTGAAGCTCAAGGTCAATAAGGGCGCGGTCGAGTTCGAAGCCGGCGAGAAGAGTTCGCAGGCACAACGGCAGGAGACCGCCTCGGCCCTGGCGCTGGACACAGTGGGCCTCGAGGACACGCTGAAAGAGGGCAAGAGTTTTACGTTTGAGATCGCCGATGAGAGCGCGCCCGTGCTGCTCGACGAATCCGCCTGGATGGGGACGTTTTTCGCCAAAGCCAAGTTCAACGGCGGATTCGCGGAAGCGCTGACCAGCGACCTGCGAGTGGCCAGGACCTATGCCGCGCTGAGCGCCATCAGCCAACGGGCGGTCGCGGCGCTGACGGCGGGCGCCGATTTGAAGACGATGGCCGAGAAGCATGCCGACCTGCTGTACCGCTACGGTTCGGCGTTCGCTCTGCGCGGCGATCGTGCGGCAGTCCCCGGAGGCGAAGCGGCTGAACCGATCTGGGCCAAGATGGTGGGCGCCGCACCGGCCTCGCCGCACCTTTTTTTCCACGCGCTGCTGGAAAAAGACGACGGCAAGCTGCTGGCGTTTTTCGCCATGCTCGGCCAGGTGGATATGAATCACCAGCGGTTCTTCACGCAATCGCTGGTGCGGACGACGCGTTTTTACGAGCTCTTCCGCGATTCCGGCGAAATGGCGGCCGGCGCGGTGAGACAATCGCGGAATTTCTCCTTCACCTCGTTCCTGCGGGAAGTGCCGATCGATTCGGAATTGCGCGTGCTCTTTCCGGGCAGTCCGGAGGTGTGGACGCTCGCCAAGGGAAACTCCTCTTCAGCTTCCAAGACCGCGAAGATGGTGAAGAAGCTCTCGCGCGTTACCGCGCCGGAGCAGGAAGACGAGATTCTCGTGCGGCTGGCCAGGACGCGCTACAAAATGGCGCAGGAGAACCAGTCGGAATTGGACCACTTCGTGGCAGTGGTTCGCATCGACCAACACCGCCCCTCGCCGCTCGACGAAGCGTCGGCGCTGCTGCTGGCGCAAAACTACGGCCGGGACAAGGGGTTCTACCCGTATTTCGCGGTTTTGACCGGGCTGGGACGCGAGCAGTTCGAACACTTCTTTGCGCTGGCGGAACAACTGCGCAGTGTGCCGCGAGCCGATCTGAACGTGATCCTGGGGGAATTCGATTCGCTGATTGCGCTGATTTCGCTCGCCGCGGAATCGGGCGCGCTGGACGCGGCCACGGCGGCCGGATTGTTCGACCAGGTTTGCGTGCGTTTCGCTAAAGCGAATTCGCCGGCGGGCTACACGACGGCGTCGCTCGAGAGCGTGCGGGAACTGATCCAGCGCGCCGCGCCGAAACCGGCCGACGCCGATCCGGATCGGATTCTGGAACACGCGCTGCTGGGCGAGGGCCCGCGGGTTACGTTCGAGCTCGATGGCGCCCAGCATGAAGTGGATGCATCCGCCGAGCGCAGCGCCCGCTATCGAAAGGTGCTGCGCCTGCAGAAGGTCACCTCGCTCAAGACGCTGCTGGATTTCGATGACCGGCTGCAAGACCTGGCGCACGCCTCGGGCGCCGCGATGGAGCACGCCAACGCGCTCGACGCGCTGCGCGCCGGACTCTTAACGGTAGAGCCGCCGAAGGGAGTGAAGCTGACCGAGACCGACCGCAAAGTCGCGCTCGCATTCGACGAGGCCAAAACCGCCGAGTTGATCGTTCACCTGAAGCAGCGCCTGGCGAAGAAGAAGGTGAACCAGAAGGATGTCGAGCAACTGGTGGAGGAACTGCGTGCGGTGATCTGCCCGCAGGTGAAGCTGGCGCTGAGCGGCGCGGTGTACGCGTATTTCCTGAGCCCGGACGACCTGCTGGTCTCGCAGGACCCGCTGCTGCTGCGCAAGCATCAATTCCTGAAACTCGATCCCGGAGAGCAGGGCGTGTTCACCGCATCGGATCTGCACTCGACCAACGAAGGATTGGGCAGCTACATCCAGGGCGGTTTTGCCGACTTTCCGATCACCGCGGGCAAAGTGGCCTTTTCCGGATCCGAGCCCCCGGCCAACACCGGCGCCGTGGCGGCGGCGCAGATTGGCGCCTTGCGCGCCACCGACTGGAGCCGGCTGAGCGAGCAGGACCTGATCGTCTTCGGATTGCGGCTCCGCCTGGCCCGCGAATGGATTCTGCACGCTGGCGCCGATGCGACGCTGCTCGCCGGTTTGGAAGAGGACACCCATGGGCTGCTCTCGCCGACGCGGCGAGGCGATCTGCTGGACGCCATCGCCGCCCGCGACTGGAGCGGCGCCTTCAAGAGCGTGACGTTGGGAGACCTGTACTCCCTTTCGCAACGCTACCTGGAGCGCTACGCGGCGGATGCCTGGACATCTCCGGTGACGGCGGCGCTGCGCCGCATGCCGGATCCGGCCGACGACACGCGGCTGCGCCGGCTGGGTTCGAGCGCCGCGGACCTGCAAGGATGCAGCCATCCCCACCTGGCGGCGGCGGGACCGTACGAGGAGTACGAAAAGCTGCTGCTGCCGTACAAGCTGGCGCAACGGTCGGCGGAGTTCAAGCTGTACGTGGCGGATCTCGCCGGACGCGTGGGCATCCCGCCGGCGGCGCTGAACGCGCTCGGCCCGGCGATCGCATTTCAAGCCGTGAAGCGAATGAAGATGGCGGACCTGTACGACTGGCGGGGCGCGTTGTTGGCGTTCGCCGACCTCAATGAAGCGGCGGTCGCGGCTGCGTTACCATCGGAAAAATGAAGCACTTGGCATGGCTTGCTTGTCTTGGGGGGTTGGCGGCGCCGCTCCAGCCGCAGCAAACACCCACGGTTTTTCGCACCGAGGCCCGCATGGTGGAGGTGTATGCCACCGTCCTCGACCACAAGGGCCGCTATATCGACGGCATCCCGCAAGAACATTTTCGCATCAGAGACAACGGCCAGCCGCAATCGATTACGGCCTTCGAGGGCAACGCCGCCGGCCTGACCTGCGCCATACTGCTGGATACGACGGGCAGCATGCGCGATTCGCTGCCCACGGTGAAGAACTCGATCAGCCGCCTCATCGACGAGTTTCGCGACGAAGATTCGGTGGCGATTTACGGTTTCAGCACCTCGCTCGATCTACTGCAGGACTTCACCCACGACCGGGCCGCGGCCAGGCGCGCCGTGATGCGCACGCGCGCCGCCGGCATGACCGCCCTGTTCGACGCCCTCGCGCACGTAACCCTCGACATCGGCGCCCGCTCCGGCAAGAAAGCCGTGGTCGTCTTCACCGATGGCGATGACAATGCCAGCGTGCTGAACGCCCAGCGGGCGGTGGAAGGGGCCAAGAAATCGGGGATTCCGCTGTATACCGTGGCGCAGGGCGAGGCTCGCGACAGCCACGCGCTGATGGACCGCCTGAAAGAGATCGCGCGCCTGACCGGAGGAAAGACTTACGGGGCCAAGGACGCGCACGAGGCCGCCCAGATCTTTCAGGACATTTCCGCCGAGTTGCAGCATACGTACTTGCTGGCCTACCGGCCGCCCGAGGCAAAGGACGATGGGTGGCGCCAGATTCAAGTCTCGCTCAGCGGCGCCAAAGACTATAAGGACTGCACGGTGCGCAGCAAGGAAGGATATTACCCCAACTAGTGGCTTAGGGCCTGCTGGAAAATAACTGTGCCATCCGACGTGGCGCACGCACTCGTGCGTGCCGCGTCGGCACTCGTGCCGACGCAGGGCGCCGCCGGATAAAAGACGTGTCGAGAAGAGTCTCGACACGGCACCGACGAGTGTGTGCGCCACGTCAGTCGCTAGGATTTGGCATGGTTATTTCGTGACAAGCCTTAGACGCTTCCCGAATGCCGCTTGAAAATCACCGGTAGATTCTGCGAGAACGCCGACCGCGCCAGCACCATGTCGCAACCGGCCTCTTGCGCCTGCTGCTTGAGCTCGGCTTGCACGTGCGACAGATAACCGATCAGGCTGATGCCCTTGGTTTCCGCCTTCCCCTTCAGCTTGCCGATCAGCTTCAACGGCTGCAACGCCTCGAAGTTCAGGTCGAAAACGATCAGCGTTGGTTTTTGCTCCGACGCCGCTTTTTCCAGCAACTCCTTAGGTTCTTTGACGAACTCCAGCGCGAGGCCCGCGCGCTTGGCCGCTTCGGTGAGTTTTACCGAAAAAAACAGGTCGCTCACAGCGGCCAGGACTCGGTTCGGTTCCTGCTTCTGCATCATGATTTTGCGTTTCTTAGTTTGCTCGCTAACACAGAACAACTTGGTGGGAAGCTTGATTCTACCACGACCCGGCTCGCCTGCCCGCGCGTGCCGGCGCTTGGCTGTTACAATTCTGTCTGACATGTCACTCGTGGTGGTTGGTTCGGTTGCGTATGATGGCGTGGAAACGCCGCACGGAAAGGTGGACCGCATGCTGGGCGGCGCGGCCACCTACATCGCGCTTGCCGCGGCTTACTTCACGCCGGTCAAGCTGGTGGCCGTGGTTGGCGACGATTTCGCGGCGGAGGATGGCGAGCTGTTGGCCTCTCGCGAGGTCGACCTGGCCGGTCTCGAACGCGTCGCCGGCGGCAAGACATTTTTCTGGGCCGGCGTGTATTCCGCCGATATGAACGATCGCACCACCCTGCGCACCGATCTCAACGTGTTCGCCGATTTCAATCCCAAGCTGCCGGAATCGTATCGCGCCGAGCCGTATCTGCTGCTCGGCAACATCCAGCCGGCCTTGCAGCGAGGCGTGCTCTCGCAGATGAACCAGCTCAAGCTGGCGGGCGGCGACACGATGAATTACTGGATCAGCGACTATCGCGAGGAACTGCTCGCCACCATCGCCCAGTGGGATTTCCTGCTGATCAACGACAACGAAGCCCAGATGCTATCCGGCTGGCGCAACCTGCGCCGCGCGGCGGCCGCCATTCAGGCGATGGGCCCGCGCACGCTGGTGATTAAGCGCGGCGAATATGGCGCCGTGCTCTTTCACGGCGACGACCACTTTATCGCTCCCGGCTATCTGCTCGAGGAAGTTTTCGATCCCACCGGGGCTGGGGACAGCTTCGCCGGCGGCTTCATCGGCTATCTGGCTGGCCAGGGCGTGGCGGCCAAGGACGCGGACTTAGCCACGCTGCGCCGCGCCGTGATCTACGG
>DASWZP010000131.1:0-7527 GCA_036404395.1 Bryobacteraceae bacterium
ATAGGGACTGCCGAACTGGCTGGCCTCATAGCGGGCGAAGAAGATCACCCGTCTTGCCTTCTCCGTGTATCGCTCGAACATAGGATTTGTGAAGCCCCCTATTCTTAAAGATAACCTGACCCGGCTTCCGGATGCGTCCCCCTGACGCTGTCTGGTACTAGACCGCCTTTGTCCAGCGTGACGATCCGGTCACAGCGCCGCGCAAAGGCCTGATTATGGGTCACTAATACCGAGGTCAACCGATGCGAACGGTGCAGGCCGGCCAGCAGATCGAAGATCATCTCGCCGGTCCGGAAGTCCAGATTGCCGGTAGGCTCATCGGCCAGCAGGACGGAGGGTCTGGCGACCAAAGCACGGGCCAGCACCACCCGCTGCTGCTCTCCCCCCGATAATTCGCCCGCGCGATGCGATGCCCGCGCGTGAAGCCCGACCTCATCCAACCTCGCCTCGGATTCCGCGGCGGCGGCCGAATGCGCCGCGCCCCGGATCAGCAACGGCATCATCACATTCTCCAGCGCCGTGAATTCGGGTAGGAGATAGTGAATTTGCCAGACGAAACCAATCTCACGGTTGCGAAAATCCGCGCGGTCCGCCTCCGTGAGCCCTGAAATCTCCCTCTCTCCGTAGTGTATCGTACCCTCCGAAGGACTGTCCAGACCGCCCAGCAAATGCAGCAGAGTGGACTTCCCCGCCCCGGATTCCCCGACCAGCGCGAGCATTTCGCCGCGTTCCACGTCCAGGTCGAGGCCCTCAAAAACCACCAGGGCGGCCTCGCCGGAGCGGTATCGCTTGGCCAGGTTGCGCGCGCGAATGTACCCTTCGCTCATTCACCCGTAGAGTAGCTCACTTCAGCGTCGGGGTTCGTGGCGCACAGTGCTGCATGCAGGGTCGAGAGTTCTTGAGACGTTTCCTGCCTTCAGCCCACATTCGTTTGTTCCGCGACCTACCCGATCCGGTAAATCGTCATGCCGGAGAGCAGCTTGGGGTAGAAGTCGGTGGATTTCTGCGGCATCACTCCGCCCGAGAAACTGGTGTCGGCGACCTGCTCAATGGAGGTGGGCCGCAGCAGGAATGCAATCTGCGCGGCGCCGCTGCGGGCTTCCGCGATGGCCGGCTCGAGGCCGCGGATGTAGCGCAGGTGCTTTTCGTCGCGCACGGCCTCTTCGCCGATGCCGAGCGCTTTCCCGATCAGCCGCTCATGCAGCACTCTCACGTCGAGTTCACCGGCCGGGCGAACCGATTGCAGCAGAAACAGGCGGGCGCCGATGGCTGCGCCGATCACCGTTGGGCCGGCGGACCGCTCCCAGGCGCGCTGCAGCTCGTTGAGCGAACCGATCTCCACGATGCGGAAATCGACGGCGGCGCGGTCGAGGAAGCCGTCGGGCAGTTGGCCGGCGTCGATGCCGCTCACCAGCCGGTGCGTCGCGAGGATCTTCAACCCCGGCGAATACATGTTCACGAAGGTCATCATCACGCGGTCGGCGCCGGCAAGCTGCGGGTTCTCGTTGCGAAAGGCGAGCGCGGTTTCGTAGCGGTGATGGCCGTCGGCGATCAGCAGCTTCTTATCGGCCATCAATTCCTGGATCCTGCCCGCCGCGGCAATACGCCACATGCGATGGCCAACACCGTACTCGTCGGTAACCTCGGCAAGGGGCGCAGCCTGGGCGGCTTCCTCGAGCACGGCGTCGATTTCGCCGGCCCGGTCGGGATAGAGCATGAAGATCTGGCCAAAGTGGGCGTGCGTGTGGCGCAGCAGTTCCAGGCGATCCTTCTTGGGGCCGGCCAGGGTCTGCTCATGACGATGTACGATGCCAGCCGAGTAATCTTCCACCGCTCCGAGTCCGATGAAGCCCTGGCGAGTCAGCCGCTCGCCGGTATCGGGAACGGTGAAGTCCTGGAAGTACGCGAAGATGGCGGGCGCGGCGTCGCGCGCCAGCACGCCGCGCGCGATCCAGTCGTTCAAGTAAGCCGCGGCGCGGGTGTAGACGTTGGCAGCCTCGTTATCTTCGGGCTTGCGCTCGCCGAGGATGATCCGCACCAGGTTGTACGGGCTGAGCGACAGATACCGCTCCCGCATGGCGGACGAGATCTTGTCGTACGGCTGCGTCACCAGGTTGGCGAGCGGGCCGGCTTGTGC
This sequence comes from Bryobacteraceae bacterium, assembly GCA_036404395.1. Classification (GTDB taxonomy): domain Bacteria; phylum Acidobacteriota; class Terriglobia; order Bryobacterales; family Bryobacteraceae; genus Bog-375. The sequence goes on from DASWZP010000131.1 coordinate 2,138, forward strand.
GGTGTACCGCAGGGCTTGGAAAGGATAGATTTTGGCCAAGCCCCAGGATACCAATTATGCCAGCAATTACGGTTTCGGACTTACCACCGTGAGGTCGGGTTCGCGTCCGACCTGGCCGGTCATGGCCTGCTCGACGGTCACATCGTGAACGTCCAGAATCTTGCCCAGCGCCTGGTCCATGCTGGTGCGGGCGTCCTGAAGCTGGGAAAGGGCATCGACTTCCGAGAGCCGGCGCGTGGTGTCGTCGCGCTGGGCGATCATCACGTCGAGAGTGGTCGCGGTACCAAGCTCGTACTTGCGGCGCGTGCCGGCCAGCGTCTCGTCGGCGAGCTTGCGGGAGACCACGCTGGTCTCGTATGCGGCGCGGGCGTTGCGCAAGGCGGTCCAGTTGTTCATCACAGCCAGCTTGATGCTGTTATGAAGCTGACGGTCCTGGATCTCCGATTGCCGGTAGTTCAGCTCGGCGGTGATCTGGTCGGCCTGGGCGGAACGGTTGCGGATAGGGACCGTCAATGCGAATGCAATGTTGTAATTCGGGAATTTGCGATCGAAGACCTGGCTGAGCGCGGTTCCGTAGCCGCCCAGCAGGGACGAATTGAGGTCGCTGGCGGCCAGCGGCCGGTACCCGATAATCTGCTGGCTGCCGTTCAATATCGGCACCTGAACGGCGCTGTTCACGCTGCCGGCCTGGCCGTTATTGGCCAAGGTTGCCGAAACCGACAGCGTCGGCAAAAGGTTGTTCTTGGTGCCCAGCAGGTCCAGGCGGGAGTTTTCGAGGGCAATCTGATTCTGCTCGATTTCCGGCCGGTGGGCGATGGCCTCGGCCACCAGGTCCTGCCACGGAATCACCGCTTCCTGCGGAGGAACCTCGATGTGATCGGTGGGGATGATGCGCGCCATGGCGACGGCCGGCACATCCAGACCGCTGCGCGTGATGTAGTTCTTGAGAATCATCTCCTGCTGCAAGACCTGCGATTCGCGCTGCACCACGTCCTGTTGGGCGGCCTTCATGTCGGCCTCGGCCTGGATGATGTCGATGGGAGCGATGGCGCCCAGATCGGCGCGCTTTTTGTTGTCCTCGAAAAGCTGCGTGTCGAGCCGCAGGGTCTCCTGGCTTACCCTCAGCTCATCGTTGTAAGTCACCAGGTGCCAGTAGAGATTGACCACGCCGGCCACGGTAGTGATGGCCTGGTTTTTGACGGTGAGATCGCCCGCCTTGAGGTTGTTTTGCGCCTTGTGGAGGGACCGCTTGTTCACTGCCAGACCGAATCCATTGAGCAGGTTCTGGGTAATCGACAAGGAAGCTGTGGCGGAGTCGATGGGATTGTAGAGAGCGGTGAGGGCATTCTGACTGGAGCCATAGACGCTGCTTAAGCCGAGCGACACCGTGGTGCCGGTCCAATAGCCTTGTTGCACGCCATAAACCAGGTTCTTGAACTGCTGCACAAAGAAGTCGGTACCGGTGAACTCGGTGGAAGTCTCGATGGAAGTGGTATGGTAAAATCCGCCGGCAATATAGAAGTAGGGGTCCGTATTGGGAATGGTGGAACCGGCCAACTGCACGCTCAAGCCGCTGAGGACGCCGCTGTTCGCGCTGCCCGTGGTAGTGGTGCCGCCGGCGGAATTGACCTGCGAGGCTCCGGACAGGACGCCGAGCGAGGCCGATGTGGGGGCCTGCGTGACGCTGGTGGAGAAATTGCGCAGCAACTGGCCGGCGCTGGCGCGCTGGAGGTCCGACAGCGCCAGCTTGGGCTGATAGCGGCTCGATTCGAGATCGAGGTTATTCTCGAGCGCAAGCGCGATGGCGTCGCGCAGCGACAGATAGATGGAGCCGGCGCGCATCAGCTTGTCGATACGGGGAGAATCGGCAAAGGAAACCACACCCACCGGGTGGGCACGGAAAGGCCGGGTCATCCCGGCAACCGTCCCCTGGCTGGGATCCTGGGCGAACGACTGCGTTTGCCCAAATCCGGGCAGCGCTACGAAGGCGCAAAGGAGGAGAGCGACGATCGGCTGAACGCGAAGCATAGTTAGACTCGATACCTCGATAGGTTTAAGTTGCGGCAATTTCGCCGCCATCACATCTTCCGCTGCAAGTGCTTCCCTGGATTATACGAAGCACCCGCCGCGGCGGTTCGGAAAACTTGGGGCTGTCCGGTTTTGGGACATCACAAGCGGCGAAGCGAACAGCCAACCATATCTCATATTAGACGCTCGCGAGGGTGATTTTTTACGGCGGAAGTTGGAAGACAGGAGTCAGAAGACAGAAGGCAGAATGGCGGCAGCTTGGTATCGCCGGCGGACCAGAGCAAAACCCTCGTGTAGCGGCGCGCCTCCCGCTCCTGACTCCTGACTCCTGTCTTCTGCCTCCTGCCTTCCCGCTACGACTCGCGCCCCGCCTCACGCTACAATGACCAACAGCGATGGCCCCCTCCGCAAACCCGTCTTTTCTGCGCGCCATGCTGGCGGAGCGGCTGGCGCTGGTGCTCGACGACGTCGAACGCGCGGCGGGAGAGGTCGGGAAGCACGCCCGCCAGGAATGCGCGAATCTGCTCAACCAGGCGGTGCGGCGGCTTTGGCAGGCTGGCGAGTTGGCGGGGCTGGCGGACACGCTGGCGGATGCGGCGGCGCAGTTTGCGGCGGGCGCGGCGGTGTTGTCCATCGAAGCCGGCATGGCGACCCTGGAGAGCATCCGCCCGAGCGCCGATGGCGGGCAGGGGGCGGGCAGCCAGACGGCGCTCGATGCGGCTATGGCGCTGAAGGCTGCCATCGAGAATCGCGAGCCGGTGATCGCGGCGGCGGCGGAGAGCGAGGTTGGCGGAACGCTAGCTGCCCTGGCGGCAGCCGCCGGGGACGACCGGGTAGCGGTTTTTCCCGTGACGAGCCATGACGGCGTACCGGGGCTGCTGTGTGCGTGGGGAGCGGTGGAAGCCGCCGCGGTAGAGCTGCTCGCCCAGGTGGCGGGCGAGGAGTGGGCGCGCCTGTCTCGCGCAGCCGCCGAGGCCGCAGCGGCAGCCGAAGCCGCAGCAGCCGAGGCCGCCGCAGCCGAGGCCGCAGCCGCAGCCGCAGCCGAGCTGGCGACCAGCGAGCCGGCGGAGAGGAGCTGGGATAGCCTGACCGCCGAGGAGCAGCGAACCCACCTGCGCGCGCAGCGTTTCGCCCGCGTGCGGGTGGCCCAGTGGCGCCTGCGCGAGGGTGCGGCGGTGCGCTCGGGCCGCGTTCGCGGCGATCTCTACGGCGAACTGGAGACCGAGATCGAGGAGGCGCGGCAAAGTTTTCGCGACGAGTTTTTCGCCCCGTGCCCCGGCATGGTCGATTACCTTCACCTGGAGATGGTGCACACGCTCGCCAATGACGATGCGGAACTGCTTGGCAAAGATTACCCTGGTCCTCTGCTGTAGCGTCGTTGGGCGAGCAGTGAGTGGGACGGCCCCCGCGACGGGCCACCCGAAGGCGGCCACTGGCACGGCGACCACCCTGGCGGCACTGGCGCGCGCCTACCGCGCCGGCCCCACCCCAACCCGCCGCGCGGCCGTGGAACGGTGGGCGGCGCTCCATCCGCAGGATGCGCCACTAGTGCAACTGGCGTTCGGCGTGGTCGCATACGAGCAAAAGGATTACCTGGTGGCGGCGGCCAACCTGCGCAAAGCGCGCCCCAAGCTGGAGCGCATCGCGGATTACGTGGCCTACTACCTGGGCGCGGCACGCGTGGAAGCCGCCGATTTCGAGGGCGTGGCGCGCGATCTCGATCCAACCCACCGCCAGCCGGCATCGCCGCTGGCAGGCCGCGCGTGGGTGATCGAAGCCCGCGCGCGGCAGACGGCGGATGCGGCCGGCGCGGTGAAACTGCTGCGCGATCACTACGCCGAATTGCCACAGCCGGAAGGCGGCCTCGCGCTCGCCGATTGCTACGTGGCGGGCGGCGACCCGGCCAGCGCCGCCGATTTCCTCGAGCGCGCCAACGCGCAGTTTGTCACCGGCGAGGCCGCCAGCCGGGTCGCGGACGCGTTGAGCAGCCTCCGGGAGCGGATGGGCGAGGCGTTCCCGCAGCCGCTCCCGCAGCAACTCTTGCGCCGCGCCGACCGCCTGCTCCAGGCGCGGCAGTACAAGGAAGCCCGCGCCGAATACCAGTCCGCGGCGGAGCGATTGAACGGGAGCGAGCGCGACCAGGCGCTGGTGCGGCGAGGCGCGGCGGAGTTCCTGGATGGGCACGCCGGCGCGGCTTGCGACACTCTGAGCGGTATGAAGCTGAACCCGGGCGAGGCCGATGCGGAGCGCATTGATTACGTGGCGGAGTGCGCTCATCGCGCGGGCGATGAGACCCAGGTGAGCGCGGCGCTGGACCGGCTGGCTGCGCAGTATCCGAAATCGGGCTGGCGGCTGAAGGCCCTCATTGCGGCGGCCAGCCGGAGCTGGGTCGCGAACCAGCCGCAGAGCTACCTGCCGCTCTACCAGGCGGCTTACCAGAACTTCCCCGACGACCCACAGGCGGCCCACTGGCATTTCCGGGTCGCTTTCCGCGCCTATTTCGAACGTCGTGACGATGCCGAAAACCTGCTGCGGGAGCAGTTGCGAAACTACCCCAGCAGCAGCTCGACGGCGGCGGCGCTGTATTTTCTGGGAAGGCTGGCGGAAGAGGCCAAGGATTTTGGCGCCGCGCGTTTGTACTTCGAGCGCGTGATGACGGCCATGGAAGGCTACTACTACGCGGCCGAGGCGCGCGAGCGGCTGCTCCGGACCGAGGTGAGGAACGCGAGTGGCTCCGCCAAGGTGGCCGAATTCTTGTCCGGCGTGAGATTGCCCAAAGGCGAGCCCGTGCCCACGCGGGCAACCGCGGCCACCGAGTTGCGCATCGCCCGATCACGCATCCTGCGCAGCGCCGGCTTGACCGACCTGGCCGACGATGAGCTGCGCTTCGGTGCGCGCACGGATGGGCAGCCGGCGCTGCTGGCCATGGAAGGGGCGGCCGCGGCCGAGGAGCCCTATCAAGGCATGCGTATGATGAAGGCCCTGGCGCCGGACTATTTGAATCTGCGGTTGACCGAAGCGCCGCGCCGTTTCTGGGAGCTGCTGTTTCCCTTCCCCTATCGCGCCGAGCTGACCGCCGATGCGCGGCTGCGCGGCCTGGATCCGTTTTTGGTGGCCGGCCTGGTGCGCCAGGAATCGGAATTCAATCCGGGGGCGGTCTCGCGCGCCCATGCCTACGGCCTGACCCAGGTGTTGCCGGGCACGGGGCGCCAGTTCGCGCGCACCGCCGGCGTGGGACGCGTGACGGCGCGCGTGCTCGTCCAGCCGGCGGCGAACTTGAAAATCGGCACCGCCATTCTGCGCTCCACTTTGGACCAGAACGGCGGCAACCTGGAGCAGACCCTGGCCTCCTACAACGCCGG
>DASWZP010000132.1:0-7068 GCA_036404395.1 Bryobacteraceae bacterium
GGCGACGCGGTGGTGGCGCTCGACGCGGTGGATGCCGGCGTGGGCGACCGGGTGCTGGTCACCACCGAGGGCTTCAGCGCGATGACCGCGGTGGGCCGGACTCAGTCACCGATTGACATGGCCGTAATCGGATTTATCGACCACGTCGAGCTGGTCCCCGGAGTCGCTTAACCGCTGGTTGCGCCGTAGCACCAGCACGGCTGCCAGCGTCGCCTCGACCATCCACTTGGCGATCTCAAAGCCCTCGTGCGCGGAGCTCAGGACCATCCTCCGTACCGCTTCGCCGGACGATGCGCCGGCCGCGAAGCTCGCAATCCGCGCCAGCGACAACGCCTCCGGCGTCAGCAGGAACCGTTCCAGCAGCACTATTCCCACCAGCAGCAGGGCCATCGCCAGCGGCAGCTTGCCTTCGCGCGTACCGAACAGCAGAAAGAAGAAAAATCCGAGGCCGAGGAGCAATTGGAGGTCTTCCCAACTCCGGATCGTCCGCTGCCGCTGCTCCGACGCCACGTGCCCCATCAACAGGTATGTTTCGTGCGCGCCGAGCGCCTTGATCCGCTCCGCGACCGCCGGGTCGGGCTGCGACAGCACGTCCTGAATGGTCTGGAAGTCCTCCCTTTCCAGCCAGGCCACCGCGATGCCTGCGGCCAGCCACATTCCCAGGATGAAACAAGCCAATCGGCGTGCGTGCATGGAGGCGATCCCTGATTCTACCGCACGGCGGTGAGACGGGGACGGGACGAGACTGCTCTGTCCACGACGGTGACGGACGGTGACGGGGACAGACTTCTCTGTCCACGCGGCGCAAAAGCAGCGCCTTGGAGACGGGAGACGGGGACGAAGACGGTGACGGGGACAGACTTCTCTGTCCACGCGGCGCAAAAGCAGCGCCTTGGGACAGAGAAGTCAGTCCCCGTGGCTTCTAAAGTTCCGGCCAAAACCGCCGATGTCCAATCTGGGGTGGATTCGATGCCGTCATTCGACACCAAGAATTTTGGACGCATCGCGTTTGAAACGCGGGACACCATCGAGTTTCCGCGCGGTCTGCCGGGGTTCGAGGACCGCCGGCGGTTTGTGGCGATTCGCCAGGAGCGGACGGCGCCACTGGTGTTTCTGCAGAACCTGGAGGATCCGGGGCTGTGTTTCATCACCGCGCCGGTGCTGGCGGTGGACCCGCGGTACCGGCTGAAAATGTCGGCGGAAGACCGGGAGGCGGCCGATCTTTCCTCGGTTCGGCGGCCGCGCATCGGGAAGCATGTCTGGGCGCTGGGCGTGATTTCGGTGCGCGAGAGCGGCCCCACCGTGAACCTGCTGGCGCCGCTGGTGATCAATCTGCGCTCGCTGCGGGCGGTGCAGGCGGTGATGCGGGATTCTTCGTATTCGCATCGGCACGCTCTGCCGGAGCCGGCGGAGGCCGTATGCTCATGATGTCGCGCCGTGCGGGAGAGACCATCCTGATCGGCGACCGGATCGAGATTGTGATTGCTCACATCGGCCGTTCGCGGGTGAAGGTGGGAATTCGCGCGCCGCGCGACACGCCGGTGATTGCGCGCGAAATGAAACTGGTGCGCGAGGAAAACCGCGCTGCCGCCGGAGCGGGGCCGGTGGCGGATTGGGGTGGCCTGCTGGCCCGTCTGGAGAAAGGAGACGCGCCGCTTGACAGACGACAAAGACCGATCGTCCGTCCTACCGTCCCTCAAGTTTCCGCGACCCTTTCCGATAAGGGTAGTGCGCGGCAAGAAGCCGCCCCAAAATACTGAAAGGATTTCCCAATGTCTCTCTCGATTCAAACCAACACCGATTCTCTGATTGCGCAGGAAAACCTGCTCACCAACAGCATCTTCCAGAGCAACACCATCCAGCAGTTGACTTCCGGCTACCGCATCAATACGGCCGGCAACGACCCGGCTGGTCTGGCGGTTGCCAACCAGTATGCGAGCGCGATATCCGAGCTCACGCAAGGTTACGCGAACGGCAACGATGCTACCGCCCAGTTGCAGATCATGGACGGTGGTATGAGCAACATCAGCCAGATCGTCAACACGCTGCAAACCCTGGCCACGGAATCGGCCTCCAACAGCTTCACCGGCAATCGCAACACGTTGAACAACCAGTTCCAGACCGACTTGGGCGAAATCGACCGCCAGGCGCAGTCGATCGGCCTGAATACGGGAGGCACGTTCGCCAAGCTGATGAGCGTGTATTTCGGCGCCGGCACCGGCAGCCAGAGCACCGCCAACGGCATCGTGAACATCAACCTGAGCCACGCAACCGTGGATACGCAGAGCCTGGGGTTGAAGGGCGTGCAGGCGGTCAATACGACATACGACTTGAGCGCAGGCGCCGCAAACACCAACGTGGAGGCCATGGTCACCAACGCGACCAACATTGGCCCGACCGGCACAAACGGCACCGGCAAGACCACCTTCACATTCGACGGCGCGGGATTCGGCGGCGGCGTCGCGGTCACGGTCAACCTGGCCGCCGTGGATGACGCCACCAGCCTGGCGAACGCCGTCAACGCCGGTATTCAGGCAGCCGAAATCACTCCCGGCGCCAACGCCGCGGCCTTTGCGGCGGCCAACATCACGGCTTCCATTCACACCAATGCCCAGGGCCAGCAGCAGCTTGCTTTCAACTCCAGCAACAGCGCCTTTCAGGTCCAGGCCGGTGACGTGATGGCCAACGCCCTGATGGGGAACCAAACGGCGGGGGTCGGAAACGCCATAACCACCGCGGGCAGCACCATGACTTCGGGCGGAGCCTACATGTTGGCCAACGTGGTTGCGGGCGTGAACACCCAGAACGACCTGACTTTCACTACTCCCATCACGACTGACAACGCCCAGGCGGTTACCGTTTCCGCCAACGATGCTTCCGGCGTGGCTCACACCCTGACGGTGACGCTAAACACAACCACTGGCGCCACCGTAGGTGCCGCGGTCACGGCGATCAACGCAGCCCTGCAAGCATCCGACGACTCGACCCTGAAGCAGATCACCGCCGTCGAGAATACTCTCGCAGCGCCGACGGTGAATTTCGTCAGCACGCTCCCCGGCTTCCAGATTACGGTTGGCAGCACCGCCGATGGCCTTCAAGGCCTGTTGTCGGCAGGCAGCAACGCGGCAGCCACCACTCTCACCGCGCTCCAGGTGGGCGCCGGCGGCACGGCCGATATCAGCACCATGGCCGGCGCACAGTCCGCGGTTACCGCCATCACCAGCGCCGTCTCCTTGCTCGGCACCGCGCAGGCCGCCGTCGGCACGGGTGAAGATCAGCTCGGTTTCGCATCGAGCCTGGCGCAGTCGCAGATTACCAACTTCAGCTCCGCCGAATCGCAGATTCGCGATGCCAACGTGGCGCAGCAAGCGGCCAATTTGAGCAAAGCCCAGGTCCTGCAGCAGTCTTCGATTGCCGCCATGGCCCAGGCCAACGCCGAACCGCAAGCGCTGCTCACCTTGTTGAAGGGCGCGTAGCCAACGTCCTAACCGCCGGCGGGTGAGACCGCCGGCCATGAACCGCGGTCCGGGCCGGACCCCACTTCGGCCCGGACCGCTTGAGCATTTATGAGCACCATCAGCAGCGCGTTATCCACCATCCTCGATCCCATCACGGTCGATGGATCCAACAGTTCCTCATCGGGCTCCGGCAGCAGCTCCAGCAGCACCAGCGGCACCGGCAGCACATCGTCAACGTTCACCGGCGCCAGCGACTATTCACAGGACTTGCAGGACGTAATCAGCCGGGCGGTGGCCATCGCCGAATTGCCGGTGACCCAACTGACCAACCAGGAATCCGCGCTGCAGAGCCAATCGAGCGAGCTTTCCACGATTAACAACGACCTGACCGCGCTCGAAACCGCCATCCAGGGAGTCGGCTCGGCGATGAGCGGCTCCTACCAGGCCGAGGTATCGAATCCCGACCTGGTCAGCGCCTCGATCGGCGCCGGCGCGGCCGCGGGCACCTACTCGATTGAGGTGGATTCAGCCGGAGCTTACGCTTCCAGCTTGAGTGCCAGCACCTGGACCGGAACTAGCAACGATCCCGGCGGAACCTACAATCTCGTCATCGGCCAAACGCCATATAGCATTCAGTCCACCGATGGCAGCGCCACCAGCGTCGCCGCCGCCATCAACTCACAGTACGGCGATCAGGTGCAAGCTACGGTGGTGAACGTAGGGTCCGCGGCCAGTCCCGACCAGCGCATTTCCCTGCAAGCCACCACACTTGGCGCTCAGACGCTCGATATCCAGGATTCCAGCGGCGACAGCCTGCAAACCCAGGGCCCGGAGGCGAGCCAGGCGAGTTACATCGTGGACGGGTCCGGCAACACGGTCTACAGCGACTCGCCGTCGGTGACCATTGCCACCGGCCTTACGGTAAATCTGCTGTCGGCCGATCCCGGCAATCCGGCGACCATCACGGTGAGCGGAACCGACGACGGCCTCAGCAGTGCGCTATCTTCCTTCACCTCGGCGTATAACAAAGTGGTGACGGATTTGCAATCGCAGCGCGGCCAATCCGCCGGCCCACTCCAGGGCAAGCCCATCCTATCCGAGATCACCGAGGCGGTCGATAACCTGGCTACCTACTTCACATCTTCGGATAGTGGAGTAAACGGTCTGGCGTCGCTGGGGCTCAAACTGGGCGAAAACGGCCAGTTGACGTTCAATTCCCAGACGCTGGATAGCGCCTACGACAGCAACTCCAGCGCGGTCGCGTCCTTCCTCGGTTCGGCCACCGGCGGAGGTTGGCTCGAAAGCGCCACCAACGCGCTCACCGACCTGGTGGACCCGAACGTGGGCCTGGTGACGAACGAGGAGACCAGTCTGCAGAGTCAGACGACCTCCATCGCCAACCAGATTACGGCCAAGAATGCACAGATCACGACGCTGCAGACCAATCTGACGCAGCAGATGGCGGCGGCCGATACGCTGATTTCGACCATGGAGCAGCAGGACACCTTTCTGACCCAGATGTTGCAGGCCGAGCAGATCGATGCGGAGTCGATCATCAATGAGTGATCGGGAGGAAATGAACGGTCGGGAAAAACCGCTGGAAGACCGCATCCGGAGCGCCGTTGCCTCGGGCGAATTCACCAGAGCCAATGCGCTGTGGTTGGAGCTGGGTGATTGCCTGCGTCGCGAACTGGCTAGCCGCTCTCTGAATGCCGCCCGGCTGCGGCAGACGCGTGATTTGATCGCATGGTGCCGAACCATGGCGATCGTCGATCGCGCGCGCTGCCAGCAGCGGCTCAACCAGCTCGCCATCTCCAGCCGCTACCTGGCCGCGTCAGCCGCCCCCCGGCATCGTCTGCTGGCGCGTTTCTGACGCTGGTGGCGCCGGCTGTCCAGCCGGCTGAGCCGAGAGTCGTCTCGGTTTTTCTTGTGCGGCGTCGTCCTGGAAGCAAGGGCTCGCTTGCGGAGCATCCCAAAATGCCGGCGGCCACCCGTCATGACGGTGGCTGGAGTTTCACCCTTTCACATACGCGAGCTTGGCGGCCACTTTCCCGTCGCGCACGGTGAAGACGTCCACGCCGCGCAGATGCCACGGTTGTCCGTTGCGGGTTTTGCGATACACCCACCGCACCACGGCACGATCGCCGCTGACGATGATTTCCTCGGCCTCGAATCGCGCATCGGGATTGCGCGCGAACCAATCCCGCCAGAACGCCACCACCGCGGCCTTCCCCTCTATGCGACGGCCGTCCGGCGCGGGAGACGTATCCTCGAACACCGTATCGTCGGTCAGCCATAACGCCAGGGCATCCGGGTCGTGCCGATTGAATGCCTCGTTGAAGCGATCGACCGCCATGCGGGTGGTAGTCGCGGCATCGGCGGCCTGCGGATTTTGTTCGACCTTCATGCTCAGTCCGTGCGCCCGTCGCGGTGCCGTTGCAGCGAAGAACACAAGTGCGACACAGGTGACGGCCAGTAATTGGCCCTTCGCCGGCTCTTGGGGCATACGGTCCTCCAGGAGCGGATTGTATCAATCCGGTGCAGGACGAGCAACACCGATTGCCTCGGCCCCCTGGACGCACACACCAGGTCACCTTTGACGCCGAACGCCCGGCACGTAAACGTGAGCTTTGGGCCTTACGCGATATCCGGCAGCAGGAACTCCGCCGGCTGGCCGGCGGCGCGCGCCACGGCGCCGGCCGCGATGTACCCGCTGCGCACCGCGCCTTCCATGGTGGCGGGCCAGCCGGTGCGCGTCCAATCGCCGGCCAGGAATAAGTTGGGAATATCGGTTGCCGCGGGTGGGCGCAAAGCCTCCGTGCCGGGCGCGGCGGAAAAAGTGGCGCGCTGCTCTTTGACGACGTGCGCCCGCACCAGCGTAGCTTCGCACACGCGGGGAAAGTAGAGGCGCAGATCGCCCAATGCGATGTCGATAATATCCTCGCGCGACAAATTGGTGAGATCGCGCGAAGCGCTCACCACCAGTTGCAGGTAGCGTCCGCCATCCTTGTTGAACATCCATTGCATGGTTCGGTCGAGCAGTGTGGCGTGCGGGAGCGTGGTGATTTCGCGGTCGAACCACAGGTGGACGCCGGTGATGGGCGAATGCTCGAATGGGGGAGCCGGGCGCCCGGCCGCCGGCAGCCGCTCGAACGGCAGCGCGCAGATGTAGTAGTCGGCGGTGTGCCGCTCGCCCGCCACCACGAAGCCACCCGTGCCGATGGATTCGACCGGCGCGCGAAAATGCATGCGCACCGACGGCAGCCGCCGCCAGGCATCGGTTCCGTAAAGCTGCGCCAGCGGCACGGCGGGTACGCCCATCTCGTAAGCGTCGGCGCGCGCCAGAAAGCCCAACCAGAAAACCTGGAAGCCGTGCCGGGCAGCCATCGTGTCCAGATCTTCATTGACCGCGCTGACCAGCACCTGGCGCCAGAAGCGGTCGATGGCGCGCGGCGTTTGCCGCTTCTGCAGCAGCCAGTCGCGCATGCTGATTTTGTCCAGATCCTGCCGCCGTGTGCGCTCGCGGCGAATCGCCCAGAGCCCGCGCGCGATGGCTAGCTTGTCGCCCAGTCCCAAGCATTTCATCTTCAGGAATGCGCCGGTGAAGTGG
>DASWZP010000133.1:0-7780 GCA_036404395.1 Bryobacteraceae bacterium
GGCGAGTCCCCCGGGCGGGACATCTCAACCACAATTTCCTTCCAAGCCACGTACGGCGCCTACCTGGATACTCTTGGCTCTGATTCTAAGCTGGCGGTGAGGGTGGGATTCGAACCCACGGAACCCGCAAAGGTTCAACGGTTTTCGAGACCGCCCGATTCAACCGCTCTCGCACCTCACCGTGTCGTTGAAGAAGGGTCGCAATGTCATTGTACCAAAGCCGCTGGCCGACTACCTGCTCGAAGTTACGGCGCACAAAAGAAACCGAACGAATTGCCCTGCCGGTGTCGCGCGCGACGCTCCCCCCGGTTGCGTTCAATAAGCGGTTTGATATATCGTACGGAAACAACCGGAGCCTCGGCGGATTTCCGGGCCGCGGCCGCCACGAGGTGAATCAAGTGTATCCCAGCAAGAAAAAGGAAGCCTAATCCATGGGAATTGGGATTCGCATCGAGCATTTGCGCAAGATTTATAATTCGCCGCCACCCTCCTCGCTCGGCGCTCGCGGTTTTTCCTTCGGTCCTGCCCGCACCGGCGGGCGGAAGGAGAAAAAGAAGAAGATCGAAATCCTGGCGCTCGACGACGTCTCCCTGGAGATCCCCGCCGGCCAAATCTTCGGCCTGCTGGGACCGAACGGCGCGGGCAAGTCCACCACCATCGGCATCCTGACCACGCGCACCGAGCCCACCAGCGGCCGCGCATTCGTCGGCGAGTTCGACGTCTGGAAGCAGCAGGTGAAGGCCAAGCGCTTGATTGGCGTGGTGCCGCAGCGGCCCAACCTGGATTTCGCGCTGACCACCCGCGAGGTGCTGCTGTTTCACGGCGCCTACTTCGGCCAGAGCGCCCGCGAGCGAGCCCGCCGCGCCGATGAGCAACTGGAGAAGTTCAAGCTCACCGACCGCGCCGGCCAGATGGTTCGCGAATTGTCCGGCGGCCTGATGCAGCGGCTCTCCATCGCGCGCGCCATGATGCACGATCCCGAGGTACTGTTCCTCGACGAACCCTCGGCGGGCCTGGATCCGCAGACGCGCCTGATGCTGTGGGAGATCGTGCGCGGCTACGGCAGCCTGGGCAAGACCATCGTGCTGACGACGCACTACATGGAGGAAGCCGACGAACTGTGCCAGCGCCTGGCGATCATCGATCACGGCAAGATCATCGCGCAGGGGACGCCGCGGGAGCTGAAATCGTCGATCCCCGGCGGCTACGTGCTGCGTGTGCGTTTCGACCGCGCGCCGGAAGAGCTGCTCCGCCAGCTTCGCGAACTGCCCGGCGTGACCGAGGTTCACTCAACCGATCCAGCGGCGGCCGATATATACGCCGACCGCGGCGGGCCGCTGGTCGGGGCGATCGTCAATGCGGCGCAATCGGCCGGGGCCGAACTGCATGACGTTCACATTCAGGAACCGAGCCTGGAGAACCTGTTTCTGCACCACACCGGAAGGAGCCTGCGCGAGTGAACTGGAAAACGTTTTACGCCCTGCTCGCGCGCGACGGTCACGTCGCCCGGCGCAGCCTGGTCATGGTGCTGGTGCAGATTCTGCTTCAGCCGCTGCTATTCACCTTTGTCTTCGGACGCATCCTCACTTCGAGCGGCATGATGCAGGCCGGATTCAAGAGCGTGCTGCTGCCGGGCATCATCGCTATCAGCATGGTGATTGCCGGCGTGCAGGCGGTGGCGATGCCGCTGATCGCGGAGTTTCAATTCAGCCGCGAAATCGAAGACCGGCTGCTGGCGCCGATTGAAAACGGCTGGCTGGCGGTGGAGAAGATCATCGCCGGCATGATACAAGCGCTGGTGGCCGGCCTGGTGGTGATTCCGGCCGCATGGGTGACCATGGGTTCGGGCACCAACATCAGCTTCGCGCACCCGTTCACCTTCGCCGCTTTCTGCCTGCTGGTGGCGCTGCTGGCTGCCGCCGGCGGGCTGGCCTTGGGTTGCAGCGTGGGCGCCACGCAGATCGGGCTCATGTTCAGCATCATCCTGACGCCGATGCTGATGTTCGGCTGCGTCTACTATCCGTGGTCGTTCCTGCGCGTGTTCCCCGGCTTGCAATATGCCGTGCTGCTGAACCCGGTGGTGTACGCGAGCGAAGGTCTGCGCGGAGTGCTGGCGCCGGGAGTGCCGCACATCGCCACATGGATCACCGCCTCCGCTCTGGCCGCGATCGATCTCGGCATGATCGCGCTCGGCATCAAGAAGTTTCGGAGGAAGGCGGTGAGCTAAACTGGAAACGTGAGGGCTGCCCCATGACCGTCAATCTCAATCTTCCGCCCCAAGTCGAAAATGCCTACCTCGCCGAGGCGCGGGCCAAAGGCGTGTCTCTTGACGAACTGATGGGTGAAGTGCTGATCGCAAGTCAGCCAGCCCTCCACGCTGGCGACACGGTATTCCGACAAGGCCTGGGCCTCTTTGGCAGTGCGGAAGATACTGCCTTGCTTGACGAGGCCGTTGCCATCGCCTACGAGGAGAGACGCCGTCCGACCAGTCCGCCCGGCGTTTTCTAGATTTGTCTTGGGAAGATTTCAGTCGGCACCGACGGATTTGTAAATGCCTTGGCCGCCCCGAGAGACGGCGGCGGCACAGCGGCGCCGATGGCGCGAGAACACAGTCATTTTGAGCGCGTATACACGTTCTTTTGGCGCAAACAGGGCCGACATACGGCCCATCTCTGTGCGGGGTTCCGCACAACATCCGCGCAGGTTCGGCCCAGACTCCGCACGGGTTCGTCCCGGGTTCGGCCCATGTCCGTGCGGAATCCCGCACAACATCCGCACGGATTCCGCACGGGTCTGGGCCGAAGATGGGCCGGACTTTTTTCTGGGATATTCGCATCCCTTGTGGCAATATCGGGTTGTCAGGACGAATCGATGGAAAAAGTTCTTCTGGATACGGACATTCTTTCCGAGTACCTCAAGGGGCACGACCAGGCCGTAGTTGACCACGCGGCCCGCTACGCTCGGCAGCACCGCGTGTTCACTTTCACAAGCGTAACGGTCTACGAGATCGTCTACGGGCTCGAACTAAAGGCTGCTTCCAGCCAGTTGCAGAAGGCACTGGCGTGGCTTAGCCAAAACGAACAGATTACCCCCGCCAATGCCGATTACGTTGCGGCTGCCACAATCAAGGCGACGGCGCGAAAGCAAGGCTCCATTCTGGAACTTCCCGATTGCCTGATTGCCGCCATTGCAGTTCGTCTCCAGTCGCCGCTTGTAACCGGGAATACTGGCGACTTCCGAGCCATTCAAAAGACCGGGGTCAAGTTGACTCTTGAGAACTGGCGAATAGCAACATAGCGCGCGGTGGCGGAGTAAGCTTCGAAGGCTCGTCACAGACTATCCTGTTAGGGAGTGAAGACTTTCTTCCATCTCGACATGGACGCGTTTTTTGTGTCTGTGGAAGAGCTGTTCGATCCGGCGCTGAAGGGGAAGCCGGTGGTGGTTGGGGGACGGCCTAACGAGCGAGGAGTGGTTTCGGCGGCGTCCTATGCGGCGCGGCGGTTCGGCGTTCATTCGGCGATGCCGCTGCGCACGGCGTACAAGATGTGCCCGCAAGCCATCTTCGTCGACGGGCACATGGAGCGGTATCAGGAGTATTCGCACAAAGTCCACGATGTGCTGTGCGGGTTCACGCCGCTGGTGGAGATGGCGTCCATCGACGAAGCCTATCTCGACATCACCGGCACCCAGCGGCTCTACGGGCCGCCGCTGCGGGCGGCGCACCTGCTGCACGAGCGCATTCAAGCCGCTACCAAGCTGAATTGTTCGATCGGCATCGCGGCGTCGCGTCTGGTCGCCAAGATCTGCTCCGACCAGGCCAAGCCCAACGGCGTGCTGTGGGTGATACCGGGCCGCGAAGCAGCGTTCCTGGCGCCGCTCGATGTGCGGCGCATTCCCGGCGTGGGGAAAGTGAGCGAGAAGAATCTGCACTCCCTGGGGATTCGCAAAGTGGGCGACCTGGCGAAGCTCGACGAAGTATTTCTCGAACAGCGCTTCGGAAAACTGGGGCTGGCGCTGGCCGGCAAGGCGCAGGGGCTGGACGCGGGCGGCTGGTTCGATACCGAAATCGGCGCGGAGGAGGGCCCCAAGTCGATCAGTCATGAGCACACTTTTTCCGAGGACACGGCGGACCTGGCGCTGATCGAGGCTACGCTGGCTAATTTGAGCGAGATGGTGGGCCGCCGCCTGCGCGAGCATGGCTTGAGCGCGCGAACCATCCAGCTCAAGCTGCGCTATACGGATTTTTCGACCATCACGCGCGCCCATTCGGTCGACCGCCCGACCGCGCTCGATACCGAATTGTTCGAAGAGATCCGCGCGCTGTTCCACCGCAACTGGAAGAAGGGCGCTCGAGTGCGGCTGTTGGGCGTGCACGTATCCGGATGGGCGGAAGAGCAGGCGCAACTGGACCTGCTGGACGACCACGCCCACGAGCGCTGGCAGCGCGCGCTGGCCGCCGCCGACCACATGCGCGACCGTTTCGGCGAGTCGGCGGTGTCGCTGGCCGCCAGCCTGCGCGGCAAATTTCGCGAGCGTACCCACGAAAACCCGGCAGGCCTGCCGGGGAAGAAAAAGTAGGGGCGGTTGGCAGGCGAAAACGCCCTCGGATGGACAAGTCCGCTTCGGACCTGAAAACCGGGGCGCCTGCCCACTTCGCTCGCTCGGGTGAGGCGGTCGTGGCCATTTCCCTCTTTGCGGGTGAAGGTCTGCTTCATAACGCGACTGATGCAAAGCCAGGCGCACGGTTCCCACTTCCAATCGCACAACCCGCCTCAACCGCAATTCTGCGTGAAGCGGGCCAGGGCTTCCAGCTTGTCGCGGGCGGCGCCGGTGTCAATCGAGACGGCGGCCACCGCGGCGCCTTCCAGAAAAGTCTCCACCTGGGCGATGGCCACCAGGGCCACGGCGCTGTTGGCGATGACGATGTCGCGTTGCGGGCCGCGCTCGCCCGCCAGCACGGCGCGCGCGATTTCCAGGTTGCGCGCCTTGCTTCCGCCTTTGAGATCGGCGAGAGCCGCTTTGCGTACCGCAAAATCGTCCGGATCGAGCGTGCGCTGCTTGACCTGCCCTTCCTGAATTTCATAAACCAGGGTCGGGCCGGTGGTGGATACCTCGTCCAGCCCGTCGAAGCCGTGAACCACATACCCGCGCACCATGCCGAGCCTGGCCAGCGCGCCGGCCAGCAGTTTCGCCAGCTCCGGTGACGGAGTGCCCACCACCTGCACATTGGCCACCGGGTTGGTGAGCGGGCCCAGCAGGTTAAAGACTGTGCGCGTCCTTAAAGCCGCCCTCACCGGATGGGCGTGCTTCATGGCGGTATGAATGGATTGAGCGAAGAGAAAGCCGATGCCGATTTCCCGGATGGCGCGCGCGGCGTCGGCGGGTGAAATCGTGATCTTGACGCCCAGAGCCTCGAAGATGTCCGCGCTGCCGCAATCGCTCGATGCCGAGCGGTTGCCGTGCTTGGCCACATGCACGCCCGCGCCGGCCACTACGAACGCCACCAGTGTGGAGATATTGAACGTACCCTGGCCGTCGCCGCCGGTGCCGCAAGTATCGAGCAACGGAACGCCGGGCAGGCCCACCTCCACCGGCGCCGCCATTTGCCGCATGGCGCGGGCGAAGCCGATCAGCTCATTCACGGTCGGGCCTTTGATCTGCATCGCCGTCAGAAACGCGGCGAGCTGCGGAGCGGTGGCCTTGCCGGCCAGTACCACGTGCATGGCGGCCAGCGAATCGGCCTCGGATAGCTCTTGGCCGGCGGCGATCTGTTCGATGTAGGGAAGAAGAGACATGCTATATTGACTTATCGGCGTTTAGGGCAATACTAACACCGCATTCCCATGAAAATCCACGAGTATCAGGCTAAGGCCATTCTGGCCCGTTTCAACGTCCCTGTGCCCCGTGGCGAAGTCGCAGCCACCGTCGAGGAGGCGGACCGGGCAGCCAAGCAAATCGGTGGCAGCGTGGTGGTTAAGGCCCAGATCCATGCCGGCGGACGCGGCAAGGGCGGCGGAGTCAAAGTGGCGAAGGACGCCGCGGAAACCGCCGAGCTCGCCCGCAACATGTTGGGCATGCGCCTGGTTACCCACCAGACCGGTCCCGCCGGGCGAATCGTGAAGCGGCTCCTCATCGAGGAAACCCTGCCCATCGAACGCGAGCTGTACCTGGGCATCGTGCTCGACCGCGTGCAGGGCAAGCCGGTGTTCATGGCCTCGGCGGCGGGTGGAATGGAGATCGAGGAAGTCGCCGCCCGGACGCCGGAAGCGATTCTAAAAGAAGCCTTCGACCCGGCTACAGGCCTGGCGCCCTTCCAGGCGCGCAAGCTGGCGTTTGGAATCGGCATTCCGCCGGCCAGCGTGAATGCGGCCGCGGCCGCCATGACCGCGCTGGCCCAGGCATACGTGGCGACCGATGCCACGCTGGCGGAAATCAATCCGTTCATCCTCACCGCGGACGGCAAGGTCTATGCGCTCGACGCCAAGATCACTTTGGACGATAACGCGCTGTACCGGCACAAGGATCTGATGGAGCTGCGCGACCTGGATGAGGAGGACCCGCTCGAAGTGGAGGCCTCCCGCTTCGGCCTGAACTACATCAAGCTGGACGGCACGGTGGGCTGCATGGTCAACGGCGCCGGCCTCGCCATGGCGACCATGGACATCATCCAGTTCGCCGGCGGCAGCCCCGCCAATTTTCTGGATGTAGGCGGCGGCGCCAGCGCCGACCAGGTGAAAAACGCCTTCCGTATTCTGCTCGCCGACTCCAGCGTGAAGGCCGTGCTGATCAACATCTTCGGCGGCATTCTCCGCTGCGATACGCTGGCCACCGGCGTGGTGGCAGCCGCGCGCGATCTGCACATCGCGGTGCCGATCGTGGTGCGCATGGAAGGCACCAACGTGGAAGCGGGCCGGCGGATTCTGCTCGAATCCGGATTCAATTTCACGGTGGGCGCCGACATGCGCGATGCGGCCGAAAAAGTGGTCAAGCTGGCCAGGCAACAGGGTTAAGCCATGAGCGTACTGGTAGACGAATCGACGCGGCTGATCGTACAGGGATTCACCGGCCGCGAAGGCACCTTCCACGCGCAGCAAGCCATCGCCTACGGAACCGACGTCGTGGGCGGCGTGGTGCCGGGCAAGGGCGGGACCACGCACCTGGACCTGCCGGTGTTCGACACGGTGGCGCGGGCAGCCAAGGAAACCGGCGCCAACGCGTCGGTGATTTTCGTGCCGCCGCCATTCGCGGCCGATGCCATCATGGAAGCCGCCGATGCCGGCCTGCCGCTGGTGGTGTGCATCACCGAAGGCATCCCCACGCTGGACATGGTGAAGGCCTGGCGGTTCCTCGAAGGGCGCCGCACGCGGCTGATCGGCCCCAACTGCCCCGGCATCATTTCACCGGGCAAGTGCAAGATCGGCATCATGCCCGGCTCCATTCACTTGCCAGGCCACGTGGGAGTGATCTCGCGCTCGGGCACGCTGACTTACGAAGCGGTCGGGCAGTTGAGCCATCTCGGCATCGGCCAATCCACCTGCATCGGGATTGGCGGCGACCCGATCATCGGCACCAACTTCGTGGACGCGCTGGCGCTGTTCAACGCCGATCCGGATACGCACGCCATCGTGATGATCGGCGAAATCGGCGGCAACGCGGAAGAGACCGCGGCGGCTTATGTCAAAGCTCACGTAAAGAAGCCGGTGGTCGGCTTCGTCGCCGGACGGACCGCGCCGCCGGGACGCCGCATGGGGCACGCCGGAGCGATCGTCGCCGGCGGCTC
>DASWZP010000134.1:0-19578 GCA_036404395.1 Bryobacteraceae bacterium
CGCCGGGCAGCCTCCGCGGGCCGGCCTAGCACGCCTTCCCACGGCTGGCGGACGCTTTCCACCCAGCGGACCGGGTCGACGTCGGTGATTTCTAACGCCAGCGCGGGCCGATGCGGAAACGCGGCTTCGAAAGTATGGAGCGGCAGACCGTTGCCACCGCCCACGGCGACCGGCCGGCGGGTGCCCGCTCCCAACGTCACCTCGCGGAGCGCGCCCGCCCATTTCTTCGGTTTCAGGTCCAGACTCATGCTTGGGACTCCCTACACCATCTCGCCCATCTCCAGCGCGGGGTGCTCCACCGTCGCCAGGTATTCGATCAGCGGCTCCAGTTCCGTGCACACGGTTTCGTCGGCGATCTTCTCATAGAAGCCGGGCGTGCCCAACTCCTCGCAGCGCTGCCGCAGCCTGTCGCCGAGTTTTTGCTTGATGCGCGTGGTGGTCCACACCAGGCGCGCCAGGCCGCCATCGGCGCTGATGAACTTGCGCGAGAGTGCGTAGATGGTGCCGATGCCGATGAATCCGGGCGTCTGCTGGCCGCCTCCGGTCATCTCCGCCAGCGAGGAAAACGTCATGCCGACGGGCGTCTCGCCCGCGTATTCGCGATCCACGATCATGATGCCGCCGGTGCCCGGCAGAATGCACGCGATGCACTCGAAGCAGCCGCACGAGGTCATCGGGTCGGTGATCATCGAATAGGCCGAGAATCGCTCGAAGGCGCCGTTCGAGGCGTTGCGGATGAAGTCGTTGATGCCCTTCCACTGGCCGAGCACGGGGTCCACCGAATCGCCCTTGCGGACCGGCAGATTGCCGCCGTGCGGGTTGATCTCGTAAGCCGCTTTGCCATCCAGCCAGTTGTATGCGCCGCACAGGCCCAACCGCTCGGGAGTGATGATGCAAACGTGGTTGGGCGCGTAGCTCTGGCACAGGGCGCAGGAATAAAAGATGTCGACGCGCTCGTCCGTCAGCGCGCCCATGCGCTCGTCGCGCGACTGGTAGGCGGCCGCGGCGGTGGGATAAAGTTCCTCCACATCGGCGGATTCGGTGAACAGGGTGACCTGCACTTTGTCCACGATGGCCGGGAAATCGTTCCTGAGCTTGTGCAGCAACACCGTCCCCAGGTGCTCGATGCGGAACCCGGCGTCGCGCGCCTTCTTCGAAATGCGCAGCCAGACGGTATCGCGCTGGCCCAGGTGCATCACGCCCATCGGTTCGGATAGGAACGAATGGATGTGCCGCTCGAGGATGGATTCGAACTCGGGCTGCATCTTGCGGCCGGCCACTTCGACGAAGATCGCGAGCGGCAGGCGCGAGCCCTCCTGTACGTCGCCGATCTCCGGCCCAACCACGCGAATCAGCCCGTCCTGCACCTGGTCCATGGGACGGCTGGCCAGGTATTCGAAACACCGCGTGTACTTGCCGCCGAATTCGATGGCGACCTCTTCCTTGCGCACGCGCTCGCCTTCGAACGCGGGGCCGTGCCGGACCGGGATGGGGATCTCGACGGTGTGGATTTTGACGCCGCGCACTTCCACCGCGCGCGCCGGCATGTCGCGGTGAGCCACGTTCGAGACGACGTGTTCGTAAGTGCAGATGCCGCTGGGCAGGATCTCCGGGATATCGGTATCGGCGATCACCGGGAAGCCGAAATTGATGGCACCGGCGGCGGTGGCATATTTCTCGTCGTCCACTTCGCCCAGCGCCAGCACGAAGGCGAACACACGGCGCTGATTGTAGAGCAGGATCTCGCGGGTTTCCTCGAGGCCGCCCGGCTTGAGCCCGCCGAAGGTGAACGCGGCGCGGCAAGCGAAGCCGAGCGCGTGCACGATGGACGAAGTGTCCGGCCCGTAAGGCACCAGGAAGGTCTCCCAGTTCATCTCGACGCCGCGCCGGTTGAGCTGCGCGGCCATGGTTTCGCCGGCGCAATTGGCGCCCATGAAAACCAGCAAGTTGCGCTCTTGCAGGTCGCGCGCCAGTTGTTCGGCGGTTTCGTCATTGGGCAGCGCGCCCACGCAGGCCGCGAATCCGGGCATGCGGCCATCCACCAGCTTGATGCCTTGCTCGCGCAGGATGCCATCGGTGGTCGGACCCAGCCAGTAATCGAATTCGAGTGGGATGCCGTGCAACGGCTTGAGCGCCTCAATGGCCTCCTGCGCCACCAGCGTGGCCGCGCCGGCATCGAGAGCGCCGCCCAGATAGGGAAGCCAAAGCTTTTCGGTGGGTTCGGCGGGAAGCCAGGAGCGGGCCGCGCCGAGCGCGTCTTCCAACTCGCCGAGTTTCTCCACCCGCTTTCCCGTGAGCGCAAGGATAATGGGCAAAGCATACGCGGTGGACGGAAACCCGATGGCGGTATCGCGGTTATGGCTGCCGAGGGCCTCGGTCAGCATGGTCTCCGCCCGCCGCACGCAGGCGTGGCCGCCGCGAATGGCCGCCGATGCGATAATCCTGGACATCAGTTCACTCCCTTGCGGTATTCGCGATAGTAGCCGCCGGCGCCGGCGATGTCGCCGTATAGCAGCGCTCCGGCCAGGCGGCCATCGCGGTAAACCAGCTTTCGATACGCGCCGTCGCGGTTGACGGGGATTTCAGCGCGAGCGCCTTCCAGCCGTTCGGGCCGAACCTCGCCGACCGAGATGATCGATTCGCCGAAGAACCGCGAGGCGTTCATGCGCAGAGCTCCGGCCGACGCCCGCTCGATGCCCACCGCCGTACTTCCGGCCGCGCGGCCCATTTCATACGCCACCGGCCAGATGCCGCTGAGCGCGAGGCGGCCGGTCAGCGGATCCGGCGCCTCCGCGCAATCCCCGGCGGCGAAAATTCCCGGCACGCTCGAGCGCCCGCAGAGATCCACCGAGATCCCACGGCCGATCCGTATGCCCGTTCCGCGCAGCCATTCCACGTTGGGCACGATGCCCTTGGCCACCAGCACCAAATCCGCCGGTAGCAGTTCGCCGTTATCGAGACGCACCGCTTCCACGCGTTCGGCGCCCACCACTTCCACCGCGTCGCGGCCGGTGCGGATATCCGCGCCGTGCGCGCGGAACAGGTCCGCCAGACGCCGGCCGGCTTCGGCATCCACCATCTGCGAAAGCAAATGCGGAGAAGCCACCACCACCGTCACGCGCAGCCCGCGCTGGAGGAACGCCTCGCACGCTTGCAGACCCACGTTGCCGCCGCCCAGCACCACCGCATGCGGTGTTGCCGATGATTCGCGGCACCAGTTCGAAATCGCCTCCAGGTCTTCGGCATCGCGCAGCGCGAACACGCCCGCCAGATTCGCACCGGGGATGGAAAGCCCCGCGGCCCGCGCGCCGGTCGCCAGAATGAGGCGTTCGAACCCCAGCTCGTCGCTGTTATCGAGCGTCAGCGCTCCCACGTCGGGATCGAGGCTCACCGCCTTGCGCCCGCCGAGAACATGCACGCCCAGCTCGTGTTCCAAGTAGTTTCCGCTGCGCCAATCGGTTTGTTGCGGCGTGAGACGACCCGCCAGCGCGTAGGAGAGCAGCGGCCGCGAATACGGCGACGAATCGGCGGTGACCAGCGTGATGGAGCAGGCGGGGGCGTGCTCGCGCGCGGCCTCGCAGGCGGCGATTCCGGCGGCGGACGATCCCACCACTAGCACGTGCCCTTCGAAGCCGCTGCGCACGCGCTCGTCGGGCGGCGTGTGCGCGCGCAGGGCGCCGGTGGGGCAAGCCTCCACGCAGGCCGGCGTCGCGCGGCCCTCGCAAACGTCGCAGCGCACCACGCGGTCTCGCGCCGGATCTGGACGGATGCCAAAGGGGCACACCATCAGGCACATGTAGCAGCCGACGCAGCGGGCGTCGTCCAACATCACGCGGCCGGTGGCCGGGTCGCGGCGGAGTGCGCCGCTCTTGCAGGCAAAAGCGCACAAAGGCTCCAGGCACTGTTCGCAACGCAGCGCTTCGAGGCCATCGGCAGCGGCAGCCAGAACCACGCGCCGCGTGGGTGGAAACTCCTCGGCGATGGCAGCTTCCAACTCATTACTGGCCGAATGCACTACGGAGCAAGCCAACTCGCAACTGCGGCAAGCCAGGCAACGATCGCGATCGAAAACCAAAACGGGCCGCATCATTCCTCCGGAGGCCGCAACTGGCTCCGCTCCTGAGCCTTGCCGCAGCCGAGCGAAGCGAGGCCGGCCGGCGGGACGAAAGTGGAGAGAGCGCGGAACGAGCCAGTCGCGTTCGAGCGCACCCCGTCCTGGTACATCATGGGCGCCAGGTTCAACGCCTTGCGCTTGCTATCGAGGTGCGCCAGAATCCCCTGCGCGGCATCTTCAATATCGTTGGTGAAGAGGAACCGGCCGCCGGTTTCCCGCTCGACGTCGTGCTCCAGGTATTGGCGCACCACGCGGCTTCCGGCCACGCGCGGCACCGGCGTGAACGCCGTGAAGACTCCCGACGCCACCGCGTAGAGCCCGATGGTGACGGCCTTTTCGCTCATGGCTTCGGGCGCGGCCGCGGCAATCGGCAACTCCGAAAGATCGGCTCCGATGCCGCCCTCGGCCACCAGCGCCGAACAGATCAAAAGGATGCGCGAGTTATCCACGCAACTGCCCACGTGCAGCACCGGCGGCACGCCCACCGCCGCGCACACTTCCTGAAGCCCCGGGCCGGCGCATTCCATGGCCGCTTCCGGCCGCAGCAAGCCGGCCTTGGCGCTGGCGATGGCGCTGCACCCGGTCTGCACCACCAATACGTCTTGCGCCAAGAGGCGCCGCACCAGGGCGAGGTGAGAGCTGTCTTGGCAGATGCGCGCCGTGTTGCAGCCCACCACGGCCACTACGCCGCGGATGCGACCGGCGGCGATGGCATCGATGAGCGGCCCGTATCCGGCGCGGAACCGCCCTCCAAGATAATGCGGCAGGTTCTCGTTGGTGAAGCCGGCCACCAGGTCCATGCTGTGGCGCGGAATGTGCACCCGCGCCGGATCGCGGTGTCCGAACGCCTCCACGGCCAGGGAGACGATCTCACGGGCGGTCCGCTTGGCGTCATGCGCATCGAACTCGATATGCTCCGCGCCGGGGATGTGGGCCTTCGCCGAAGTGGTGACCAGCCTGGTGTGATGGCAAGCGGCAACCTGGGGAAGGGAAGGCATGACGCATTGCACATCCACCACCATCAGGTCCACCGCGCCGGTGAGCAGCGCCAGTTCCTGGTGCAAATAATTGCCGGCGACCGGCAGGCCCTGCCGCATCAGGATTTCATTGGCGGAGCAGCAGATGCCCGCGATATTGATGCCTTCGGCGCCGGCCTGGCGCGCCAGCGCGAGCAGGTCGCCTTCGCGGCTGGCCGCCACCAGCATCTCGCTCAGCACCGGCTCATGGCCGTGCACCAGGATGTTGACCTGCTTCTCTTCGAGCACGCCCAGGTTGGCGCGCGAGCGGATGGCAAGCGGCCCGCCGAAGAGCGTGTCCTGCACGTCGGTGGCGATCATGGAGCCGCCCCAGCCATCGGCCAGCGCGGCGCGCATGGCGGCGCGCAGCAGCGCCACCGGGTCCGATTCCACGCCTTGGTGAGTGCGGTGCAGCAGCTCGACGATTTCGCGATCGATGCCGCGCGGTGCGATCCCCACCTTGTCCCAACGCCGGCGCTGCTCCTCGGGAGCGCGCGCGAGAGGAATCAGCGGGCCATCCTGCAAGCCGAATTGCGAAGCCATGCGTGCGGCCAGATCGGCCGCCACCTGGCGCTGCGGCCGGTTGGCGGATTCGACGCCCCATTCGGCCGCCAGCGCCATCAACCGCTCGGGGTTGGAGATGGCATACCCCGAGGCGGAACCGCCCTCGGCAGCGCCGCGAAAAACTTCGACCACTTCGCGCCCATGATCGCTATGCGCCGCCGCGCCGCACGCCACCGCGCGCGCCAGGTTGCGGGCCACGATCAGATGCGCGTCGGCGCCGCACGCGCCCACCTGCGCCCGCTCGCCGAATGGATCGATGCGGCACGGCCCCATGTAGCAGACGTCGCAACACAACCCGAGCTCGCCGAATCCGCACAGCGGCTTCAGGTCGTCGTGACGGTCCCAAACGGTTTTGGCGCCCAGTTCCTCGGCGAGGACCAGCATTTCCCGCGCGGCGGGATCGGCGGAGCGGTTTTGAGGATTCGTCATTTTCTTCACTCTCCCAGCAGCCCGGCAATGCGCAGCATTTCCCGGTGAAATGGCCGGCCGCGGTCGATCTCGCCGGTGCGGGCCTCCAGTTCCAGATCGCGATCGGTGGGAAGCACGCCCAGGATCTCAGTCGCCGCCAGGTGGGCGCGCACGAAATCCAAATCGGCCTCACACGCAATCTTGTTGGCGATGGCGCAGGTCCGCCGGATTCCCAGGTCGCGTGCCAGCGCAACCACGCGCGCGGCGGTTTCCAGGCTGGCCCATCCCGGTTCCACCACCACCAGCATGGCGTCCACGCCTTCGGCCGTGCCCCGGCCCAGGTGCTCAATGCCGGCTTCCATATCCACCACCACGCGCTCGTGGCCGTTGAGCAGCAGGTGGTTCAGCACCTCGCGCAGCAGGATGTTCTCGGGACAGGCGCAGCCGCGTTTGCCGCGTTCGATGGTGCCCATGACCAGCACGCGCACGCCGTCCACTTCCGTGCCGAACTGGTCGGGAATGTCATCCACGCGAGGGTTCATGCGCAGGAAGCCGCCCCATCCCTCGCCGCCGCCGACGCGCTCTTCGATCAACGATTTCAGTTGCACGAGCGGGGTGATGGCCGGGCCGCGGTAACCGAGCGTACCCGCCAGGTTCGCGTCGGGGTCCGCATCCACGGCAACTACCCGGTAGCCAAGCTCCCGCCAGCAGCGAGCCAGCGCCGCCGCCACGGTGGTTTTCCCCACGCCGCCCTTGCCGGCCACAGCCACTTTCATCCGCGAACCTCCCAGGCGGCCAGCGCCGCTACCGCCGGCGAAGGCGCGTGCAAGCTCAGCAGCGAGACGCCCGTGGAATCGAACTCCGCGATTTGCGGGTCCTGGGGAACTTCGAGGACCTGCCGAAAGGGCGCGCTCTCCATGCCGGCCTGCCCGGCTTCGCACTGGTTGAGCACCAGGTCGGCCCTGGGCGGAGGGCCATCGTGCATGTCGCGATAGAGATCGAGCGACCGGCGCACGGTCTCCGCCGCCATGCGCGAACGATTGGCCACGCAGACCAGCACATCCGCGCGGCCGCTGGTGCGCCGCGAAAGGTGCTCCAGACCGGCCTCGCAATCCACCAGAACATGGCGGTAAGAGCGCGCCAGGCGGTCCAGATGATCGCGAATCAGATTGTTGACGTAGCAGTAACAGCCTTTGCCCTCGGGACGCCCCATGGTCAGCAGATCGAAGCCGGCGTTCTCCACCATGGCCTCTTCGGCCTGCAGGGCGAACCATTCGGAAGAGGACATCGAGGGCGGCCGGCCGGTGCCATTGCGCAATTCCTCGCGCATGTCTGCCAGCGTCGGTCCGGGGGCGATGGCGAGGGCGTGGCCCAGGCAGTTGGAGGGGTCGGCATCGATAGCCAGAACGGGAGTTTCGCCGCACTCGATCAGACGGCGCAGGATCAGCGCCGCGATGGTGGTCTTGCCCACGCCCCCTTTGCCAACCACGGCGACAATCATGCGGACCCTTCCCGTTCCTCAACCAGGCGCGACAACTCGACCAGCGCATCGAGCGTCTGTTCCGCCCTCTCGATGGTTTCGGTCGCCAGGCCGCAGGAGGGCGTGAGCAGCGCCTGCCGGTAGAGCATTGCGCGGTCGATGCCCTTCGAAACGAGCTGTCCGATGCGATCGTCCAGCGCGGCCAGCAAGGCGCGCGCATCCAGATCGACGCCAGACCGCGAAGGGGGTACGATTCCCCAGCTCAGCGTGCCGCCTCTGCGCAGAAACGCGTCGAGCTCGGCGGGGTAGAGCGAGAGGCCCTGGAAGAACTCGTACGCGTCGAAATTGATCACATCCAGGGCCACGCTCAGCACCAGGGACCAATCCGTATTGCCGCAACAATGCAGCCCGGCTAGCGCGTCTTCCTGGTGAATGGCGTCCACCGCGCCGCTGAGAGCCGCGATCACAGCCTGCCGCGACACGTTGACAAAGGCGGAACCGAACGAACAGAGGTACGGCTCGTCGAGCACCACTAGTGCCCCATCCGCCACCTGCCGGAGTTGCCGCGCCATCCAGCGCGCCTTCATCGCCATGCCCTGCACCGCAACTTCGTGGAGTTCGGGAGTGTAGGCCAGCGCGCGCTTGTTTTCGTCGGTGACCGTCATCGCGAAGCTGAATGGCCCGGTCACCTGCCCTTTCACCCAGCGCGGCCGGCCGGCGCCCAGGCAGTGGAGGGTTTCGAGGAAGAGGTGCAATCCCGCGGCGTAATCCCGGCCGATGGCGAAGCGCTCGACGTCCTCCTCGACCACCGCCTGGTAAAACGCCTCCAACTGGCTTTCGAATCCGTTGGCCGTGCTGAAGTAGATGCGCCCGGCAGCGCGATCCACCACCGCCCCCGGCAGTCCCTCGGAGTACTGGACATACATGCTCTCCAGCCAGTCCCGCACCGGCAACTGCGGCCACGCGGGCAGCGCCGTGAAACGGCTGAGGATACGGTCGACCAGGGGCTGCGGTTCGGTATGTGGAAAGCTTCCCACCAGCGAGGGCGCGGCGGAAAAGCGTGGACGCTCGATGACTCCAACTCCTTCGTTCGGGTGTGAACCGCACAGCCACCACGCCCTGCGCGATTTCGGGCAATCGAATCCGATTGATCTGGTCACAGTATATCTCCCATACGCGTCCGCGCGGGCAAGCACGCGGATGAGCCGGCGCCGATCAACGCTTATGAGATCCGAGTCCCCCTGCCGCCCGTTGTATCCTAAAACCTGAGGAGCGGCGATCACGAACATGGGAAGTGCGGGAGGAAGCGGGGCGAACCAGGGTCCGGGCACCAATCCGGCGGGCAAGCGGATGGTCTTCTGCGTGAAGTTCCAGCGCGAGATGGAAGGCTTGGATGAGGTGCCGTTCGACGGGCATCCGCTGGGCAAGAAGATCTATGAGAACGTGTCCAAGGAAGCCTGGAAGATGTGGGTGGAGCACATGAAGATGCTCATGAACGAGTACCGGCTCAACCTGGGCACGCAGCAGGCGCAGGAGTTTCTGATCGAGCAAATGGACAAATACTTCTTCGGCGAAGGGGCGGCGCTGCCCGCGGATTTCGTGCCGCCGGGGTCCGGGCACTGAGGGCGGGACAGGCGCCATTGTTCGAATGGCTTTGACCGCTCCCTTACGGTCGCGGCTCCGATGGAGCCGCGACCGTCAGGGAGCGGTCAGCGGCAGAATCTGCCAGTCGTGCGCGAGCGATGCAACCCGCTGCGCGGCGTGACCGGGCTGGAGCCCGGTTGCGCCGATTGACAATCGGCGCGCAAGATAACATCCTGCCCCACAGAGCACCGGATGGAAAGCCTCACGCACTCGGTCGTTACGGGGTATGATCTGGCGGCGCTCGATGCGCTGCTGGCCGGGCTGCCCAACCTGCCGGCGGTATTCGCGCTCTGGCCGGCCGAGGGCGAACCGTATCTATCGAAAACCGGCATGCTGCGCCGCCGCCTGTTGCGACTGCTCGCCGCGCGCGAGCGCCCCTCCCGAATGCTCAACCTGCGGCAGACGGTGTACCGCATCGAATACCAGATCACCGGCTCGGCCTTCGAATCTTCCGTGGTGCTGTACGGGCAGGCGCGGCGCCTTTTTCCGGATCGCTATTTGAAGCTGCTCAAGCTGCGCATGCCGCCGTACGTGAGAATTGTGCTGCACAACGAGTATCCGCGCAGCCTGATTGCGGCGCACCTTTCGCGCGCGCCGGGATTGTACTTTGGGCCGTTCCGCTCGCGCGCGTCGGCGGAGCGATTCGAGTCGCAGTTCCTGGACCTGTTTCAAATGCGCCGCTGCCAGGAAGACCTGGCGCCTTCCCCGCTTCACCCCGGCTGCATCTATGGCGAAATGAACCTTTGCCTGCGGCCTTGCCAGCAGGTGGTGGGCCCGGCCGAGTACGCGCACGAAGTGGAGCGCGTGCTCGAATTCCTGCGCAGCGACGGACAATCGCTGGTGGGCGCGATCGCAAATTCGCGCGACCGGATGAGCGAGCAGATGCAGTTCGAAGAGGCCGCCCGCCAGCATAAACGCCTGGAGAAGGTGCAAGAGGTCCTGAAACTGCGCGACGAACTGGCGCGCGATATCGATCGGCTGCACGGAGTGGCCATCCTGCCCTCCGCCGCACCAGCCGCCGTCGAGCTGTGGTTCGTCGCCGGCGGACACCTGCAGCCCGCCACGCGGCTGGGGTTCGAAGTGGAAGAAGGCAAGCCGGTGTCGCTCGATCAGAAGCTGCGCGACCTGCTGGCCACGCTGGTACCGCGGCAAGGGAGCATGCGGGAGCGGCAGGAATCGCTGGCGCTGATCGCGCGCTGGTATTACTCCACCTGGCGCGACGGCGAATGGCTGGCTTTTGACGACTTCTCCGCGATTCCCTATCGCAAACTGGTCAACGCCATCTCCCGCGTAGCGCACGGGGCCGCAGGCGAGCCGCGGCCGTGAAAAAAAGCGAAAAATCAAAGCCGCGGATGAACACAGATAAACACAGATAAGAAAGCAGATAAGAACACAGAAGTCTTATCAGTGTTCATCTCTGTTTATGTGTGGCTCGAAATGAGTTCTTTACGTTTCCCAGGCCCGGCGCGGAACGCCGCGGTCGCGGTCTTGGACGCGGTCGTATAGATACAAAGTGGAGACGGTGCCCAGGGATTGGTTGTAATAACTCTGGCGGCCGAGTGCCTGCCACAAGTCCTCTTCGAAATCGTGCAGGGCTTTCAGCTCGTCGGCCAGGGCCGGTTTTTGTTTTCCGGAAGGCGCGCGGAAGAACTTCTGGTAGCCGCCATCCACCAGCGCGCCGATTTCAGCGCCCATGACAATGCCGGCCTGGCATACGGCGACGGCCGCGCCCTCCTGTTCTTTCAGATCGATCGCGCAGGGCCCGCGCGTCACGCGCAGCGCTCCTTCAAGCGGCGCAATCGCGAAGCCCGCGGCGCGCAATTTGTCGATGCGCTGTTCGAAAGTGGGGACTTCGACGCGCTGGCGGCGAAAGAACATGGCTCTATTATACAAAGGGCAAGCGAAAAGCACGCCCTACCGAGCGCTGTTTCAACGCGTGCCGGCCACACCGCGCGGTTTGCGGGTGCGGATTTCGCGGATCGCGTAGATGCGGCGGTCCTGGCTTTCGAAATAGGTGCGCATCAGCATCTCGCCGATGAAGCCGGTGTTGAACATGATCAAACCGGCCAGCAGCAGCAGGCCGCCGAGAACCATCAGCGGGCCGTGCTCGGCGATGATATCCTGCCCGAGAATCTTGTTCACGGCAAGATAAACCATGATGCCGCCGCCGAGCGTGGTTCCGGCGAGGCCCAGCGTGCCGAAGAAATGCATCGGCCGGGTCAAATACCGGAGCAGAAACCGGATGGTGAGAATGTCGAACAGCACGCGGAAGGTGCGTGACAGACCATAGTGGGAATCGCCGGACGTGCGCAGGGAGTTCTGGATGGGCACTTCCGCGATGCGCGCGCCATAGAAGCTGGCCAGCGCCGGAATGAAGCGGTGCAATTCGCCGTAGAGCTGGACGTCCTTCAGCACTTCGGCGCGATAGGCTTTGAAAGTGGTGCCGAAATCGCGCAGGTCCACGCCAGAGGCCTTGGCCATCATCCAATTGGCGATGCGCGAGGGAATCTTGCGCAGCAGGGCATTATCGACACGGTGCTGCCGCCAGCCGCTGGCGATATCGTATCCCTGTTCGATTTTTTCGAGCAGCGCGGGAATGTCCTCCGGCGCGTGCTGCAGGTCGCCATCCATGGCGATGACGATCTCGCCCTGCGCTTCGTGAAAGCCGGCGGAGAGCGCCGCGGTCTGCCCGAAATTGCGGCGCAGCCGGATCACCGTGAGATGGCCGTCAGTCTCCACCAGGTTGGCCAGCAGCTCGAAGCTGCGGTCGCTCGATGCGTCGTCGACGAAGAGGACCTCGTACGGCCGCTGCAATCGATCGAGCACCGCCGTCAGCCGGTCATAAAGCGGCAGAATGGAAGGCTCCTCGTTGTGGATCGGGATGACGATCGAAAGCATGGCAGGCTGAAACCTCAGTGTAGCATTCGCCATTCAACGCACTCCGTTTCCGGCGCTGGCGGACGGCGGTTTCGGACACCCGCGTCCCGGAACCGGACACCGGATTGTGACGAACCGGTTGCGCGCCCATGTCGATCACGCAGGACGAATGGCATTGGAATTGCCTACCGTGGTGTGGGAGTCTCATGAACAGTCTTCTGCTCGATCTCCGGTACGCGCTGCGGGCCTTGCGCAAATCGCCCGGCGCAGCCGCGGTGACGGCGCTGGCACTGGCGCTCGGCATCGGCGTCAACGCCAGGTCCTTTGCCTGGGTCGACGCCCTGGTGCTCCACCCATTCGCGTACCCGAACCTGGAGCGAATCGTGACCGTGTGGGAGACCGTCCCCAAGCTCGGCGCGGAGCGGGACCTGGTGGCACCGGCGAACTTTTTTGACTGGAAAGAGCAGGACCATTCCTTCGAACGGCTGGCGCTCTACCGGCCATGGGATGCCAACTTCACCGGGGCGCACGAGCCGGAGCGGATCCAGGGATGCCTGGTCACCGCGGACTTTTTCGCGGTGTTGGGAATGAAGCCGGTGCTCGGACGCGTCTTTTCGAAACGGGAAGAAGAGTCCTCGAACCCAGTGGTGGTGGTGAGCCACGGCTTTTGGCAGCGGCGGCTGGCCTCGGACCCGGCCGCGGTCGGCCGGACGATCTCGCTGGACAACCGCAATTATACGATTGCCGGCGTGATGCCGGCCGACTTCGACTACCCGCTGGCCACCGATCTGTGGGCGCCGCTCGAGCTCGATGCGCGGGAAAAGAACCAGCGCGCTGCCCACACCTTGCAGGTGCTCGGGCGGCTGCGGCCGGGGACCTCCGTGGCCGCGGCTCGCGCGGCGCTCGGTATCGTCGCCCGCCGCCTGGAACAGCAGTATCCGCAAACCAACGAGGCGCGCTCCATCGACGTGGTGCCGCTGCGCGAACTCACCAGCCACGAGACGGACCGTTTCGTCCTGTTATTGCAGGGCACCGCGATCTTCGTGCTGCTGCTGGCCTGCGCCAATATCGCCAACTTGCACCTCGCGCGCGCCACTACGCGCCAGCGCCAGTTCGCCGTGGAAGCCGCGCTGGGCGCGAGCCGCTTCCGCATCGTGCGGCGGCTGCTGTCGGAATCCACCTTGGTGGCCTTGTTGGGAGGTGGCCTGGGAATCTGGCTGGCGGCCTGGGATCTCGAGTTCGCCAAGGCGCACATTCCGTCCGAGGTTCTGCGCTTCGTGCCCGGCATGAATGCCATGCGCATCGATGGCGGCGTGGCTGTATTCACGGTGGTGGTTTCGTTGATCGCGGGGATTCTGTGCTCCGTGCCGGCGATTCTGTTGGTGCTGCGCAGGAACGGCGCCGCGGATCTGGGTGAGACCCTGAAGGAAGGGGGCCGCAGTTCGACTTCCGGAGCCGGCCGCAGCCGGATGCGGAGCGTCCTGGTGACAGCAGAGGTGGCGATGGCGCTGGTGTTGCTGGTAGGCGCCGGGCTGATGGTCGAGACCTTTCGCCACATGCTGACCTCCGATCGCGGGTTCAACCCCAAGAATCTGTTGACCATGCGGATCGCTCTGCCGGAGACCACCTACGGCGCGCCCGAGCGAATCCATGCGTACTACGACCGCGTGCTCTCCGCGCTGGCCGGCCTTCCCGGCGTGAAACTGGCCGCCGCTTCCGCGGACGTGGGACCCGCCAGCGGATTCTATATCGAAGGCCGGCCCGAGCCCAGACCAGGAGAAGCGCAGCCGGAAGTGTTTGCGGTGAGCGGCCGCTATTTCGAGACGATGGAATTCCCCATTCGCCAAGGGCGCGCCATCTCGCCCCAGGATGGTGCGGATTCGCCACGGGCCGTGGTTCTCAGCGAAACCGTGGCGCGCCATTACTGGCCGGACTTTCCACGCTCCCAGGACCCGGTCGGCCGCCGCGTCAGATTAGGCAACTCGCAATCTCCCTGGCTGACCGTGATCGGCGTCGCCGGCGACTACAAGAACTGGTTTACCGGCGAGGCGTTCCCGTTCGCTTACGTTCCTTGTACGCAGGCCGCTTCGCCTGTAATGACGGTGCTGCTGCGGACCACCGGGGATCCTCTCGCGGCGGCCACCGGCGCGCGCGCGGTGGTGCGCGGCGTGGACCGGGATCCACCGATCTACGCCGTCGAGAGCATGGAGCAGCACATTGCCTGGCAAACCTCCGGCGTTGGGGGCGCCTCATTGAGCATGGAGGAATACGCCATCATCGCGCTGCTGCTGGCGATCACCGGGATTTACGCGGTGATGTCCTATGCCGTGGCGCAGCGGACGCACGAAATCGGCGTCCGCATGGCCCTGGGCGCGCGCCAGGCCGACGTGCTGAAGATGGTCCTTGGCCAGTCGTTCCGCATGGCCGGAGCGGGATTGGCGATCGGGCTGCCGCTGGCTTACGTTCTGACCAGGGTCGCATCCAGCCTGGTTTACAACGTGATCGTCGTGGACTTATACGCTTTTGCCGCGTTCGCGCTCTTGCTCGGGCTGGCTACCCTGTTGGCCACTTATTTCCCCGCGCAGCGGGCCGCGAACGTCGACCCCGCCGTGGCGCTGCACAACGAATAGCCGAAGATAAGGTAGGACGGGCCATCGGTTTTTGTGGCCTGTCGCCGCCGGCGACGACAGACGACAGAAGCTGATCGTCTGTCCTACCTGTTTGCAGTCAAAGCCTCGCGCATCCGCTCTCCGATCCACTGGCGCCACGTGTCCAGCCCATCGCCGGCGGTGCAGGACGTTTCGATGATTTCGATATCGGGGTGAATGCTCCGCGCGTTGCGGCGCGCGGCTTCCATGTCGAACGGGACGTAGGGCAGCAGATCGATCTTGTTCAAAACCATCAGGCGCGACTTGGCAAATGCACCCGGATATTTGAGCGGCTTATCGTCGCCTTCGGTCACGCTCAGGATGACGATCTTCGATTCCTCTCCCAGGTCGTAGCTGGTGGGGCACACCAGGTTGCCGACATTCTCGATCAGCAGCAGATCCAGCCGGCCCAGGTCCCAGCCCTGGAGCGACTTCTCGACCATCCGCGCATCCAGGTGGCAAGCACCGGCAGTGGTGATCTGGCGGACGGGAAAACCGAAGCGGGCCAGGCGGCGCGCGTCGTTATCGGTTTGAATATCGCCAGTGACGACGGCCACGCGGGTCTCCGGTGCGAAGCCCTCCAACGTCCGCTCGAGAAGCGAGGTCTTGCCGGAACCGGGAGAACTGATGCAGTTCAACACCAGCGTGCCGCACTCGGCGAACTGTTCGCGCAAGGCCTGCGCGATTCGGTCGTTCTCGCTCAGCACCTTTTTTTCGATGGCGACTCGTTCCACTTCAATCCTCCAGTTCCAGGTAGGCGATATCCAGTTCGGAGCCGCGCGGGCGAAAGTCGATGTCGAGAGTTAGCGGCTCGAGCTCCGTGCCCTTCACCAGCACTTCCAGGCAAAACCGCAGCGATTCCGCGTCCACGCCGGACCACTCGCCGAGCCGCAAACCCACCTTGCTGGCGCGCGCGCCGGGATGGCGCGTGATTTCGATGCGCACGGCTTCAATCACCGAACTGGCAATGCCCATTTCGTGCATCAGCAGATCCTGGGAAGCTGATCGCCGGGCAGCATGTCGACAATCCGCGTGGTTCCGAACGGTGTCCGCAGCAGCACCAGCTCCGGATGCGTGTCGGTGACGGCGCCGATGAGCACCGCGTCGCGACCTTGCGGATGCCGCCGCATGGCCGCCAGCACGGACTCGGCCGCATGCGGGGCCACGAAAGCCACCAGTTTGCCCTCGTTGGCGACGTAGAGCGGATCGAGGCCCAGCATCTCGCACGCGCCGCGCACTTCCTCGCGCACCGGGATGGCGCTCTCCTCGATCGTAATGCCCACGCCGGCGCGGGAAGCAATCTCATTCAGCGCGCTCGAAAGCCCGCCGCGGGTGGGGTCGCGCATGGCGCGAATGTCCAGCGACACGGCCAGCATGGCGGCCACCAGGCCATGCAAAGGCGCGGAATCGCTGTCCAGCAGCGTCGAGAACTCAATGCCTTCCCTCTCCGCCAGGATGGCGATGCCGTGGTCGCCGATGGGGCCGGAGAGCAGCACGAGGTCGCCCGGGCGCACCAGCGCGGGCGAGAGGCGCACGCCTTCGGGCACCAGCCCGATGCCGGTGGTATTGATGAACACCCCGTCGCCGCTGCCCTTTTCGACCACCTTGGTATCGCCGGTAACGATTTCGACCGGGATGTCATCGGCCGCCCGGCCCATCGATTCGGCCACCCGCCGCAGGGTTTCGATTTCCAGGCCCTCTTCCAGAATGAAACCGGCGCTCAAGTAGAGCGGCGTCGCGCCTCCCATCGCCAGGTCGTTCACCGTGCCGTGCACCGCCAGCGATCCGATGTCGCCGCCGCGAAAGAACAGCGGCTTCACCACGAACGAATCCGTGGTGAAGGCGAGGCGCGCGCCCCTGAACTCGAATACCGCCTGGTCGTCCAGCCGGTTGAGGATCGGGCTGTGAAAGAAGGGCAGAAAGACATCGCGCAGCAACTCGGCGCTGAGTCTGCCTCCCGAGCCATGGCCGAGCACGATGCGGTCACCCACCGCCAACGGCAAGGGACAAGTGAACTGGATGGGATCGCTCAAGTTTGCGCTCCTGGCGGCGCGGCATGGCGCCGGTATTGATAATAGGCCGCGCAGGCGCCTTCGCTCGAAACCATCGGTGCGCCCATCGGCGTGGCCGGCGTGCAGCGCGTGCCGAACATCGGGCAATCCACCGGCTTCTTCAAGCCTTGCAGCACCAGGGCGCTGATGCACTCGGGCGGCTCGGGCGCGGAGATCGTCTCCACTCCGAAGATCTTTTCGGCATCGAACGCGGCGTACTCGGGACGCAGGCGGTAGCCGGATTGGGCGATGGGGCCGATCCCGCGCCAGTTGCGGTCCACCACCTCGAACACTTCCATCATGCGCCGGCGCGCAGCCTCATTGCCGCCGCGGCTCACGCTGCGCACGTACTGGTTCTCCACCTGCGCGCGGCCCTCTTCCAGTTGCCGAACCAGCAGCAGAATGGCTTCCAGCAGGTCGAGCGGTTCGAATCCGCCCACCACGAACGGCACTTTGTACCGGCGAGCGAGCTCTTCGTACTCTTCGTAGCCCATCACCGTGCAGACGTGCCCGGGGGCGATAAAGCCCTGCACACGGTTGGCGCTCTGTTCGAGCAGCAGGCGGATGGCAGGCGGCACCAGCACGTGTGAAACCAGCATCGAGAAGTTCCGTAACCCTTCCCGTTTGGCCTGCCACACGGCCGTCGAATTGGCCGGAGCCGTGGTTTCAAACCCCACCGCGAAGAATACCACCGGCCGCTGCGGATTCTCGCGCGCCAGCCGCAAGGCGTCCATCGGCGAATAAGCGATGCGAACATCGCCGCCGGCGGCCTTCACTCGGAACAAGTCGCTGTGCGAGCCGGGCACGCGCAACATGTCGCCGTAAGAGACGAAGATGACTTCCGGAATCGACGCGATGGCAATGGCCTTATCGACGATTTCGAGCGGCGTCACGCAGACCGGGCATCCCGGACCATGGACCAGTTCGATTTGAGAGCCCAGCAGTTCCTCGATCCCATACTTCACCAGCGTGTGCGTCTGGCCGCCGCAGATCTCCATCAGCACCCACGGCCGCGTCACACTGCGGCGGATTTCCGCCACCAGACGGCGGGCCAGGGCCGGATCGCGATATTCGTCCAGGTACTTCATCCGCCGTCCTTGCCCAGCTCCGCTTCGGGCGCGCCCGGCTCTTCTTCCAGCGCCTCCATCTCTTCCAGCAGGCGGTAGGTACGCTCCGCTTCTTCGGCATCCACCAGGCTGATGGCGAATCCCACGTGTACGATGACGTAATCGCCGCACTGCGCTTCCGGCACGAAATCGAGACAGGCCTGCCGCGTGACGCCGCCGAAGCGGACGGTCGCGAAGCGCATTCCGTTAATCTCCTGCGCTTCGACGATTTGTCCCGGTATCGCCAGGCACATAGGCGTTTCTCCTCTTATCCGACTTGCCCGATACTCCCAGCCTACACCCCTCGGGCGAAGTTGCTGCGGAGGTAGGACAGGCGATCGGTTTTCGTCGCCTGTCTTCCGCTGGCCGGCGACAGGCCACAAAAGGCGATGGCCTATCCTACCTCATTTGCTCAAGCCGCTTGCTCTTACCCACCCGATTGCCGTATTGTTCTTGTCTTGCGGCGTAAGTTCCAGATCAACGGCATCGTGCAGGGCGTCGGCTTCCGGCCCTGGGTGTACCAACTCGCGCAGCGGCACCAGCTTGGCGGGTACGTTTTCAATTCCACGCTCGGCGTCACCATCGAAGTGGAAGGCCCGGAAGAGGAGCTCGACCGCTTTGAGACTGCACTGCGCACCGAAGCTCCGCCCTTGGCAGAGCTTGACCAAATTCGCGTCGAACACCTCGAACCGCTTGGCTATCAAAAGTTTACAATCCGAGATTCGGAGGACGCCGCAGGCGAGTTCGTGCTCGTTCCGCCGGACATCGCCACTTGCCCGGACTGCCTGGCCGACCTGCGCGACCCCGCCAACCGCCGCTATCGCTACCCCTTCACCAATTGCACCAACTGCGGACCGCGCTACACCATCATCCAGGAGATTCCGTACGACCGGCCCCACACCACCATGGCCGAGTTTCGCCAGTGCCCGGCCTGTGAACGCGAATACCACGATCCGGGCAACCGGCGATTCCACGCCCAGCCGAACGCCTGTCCCGATTGCGGCCCCTGGGTGGAACTGTGGGACCGGGAGCGGATGCTGGCCCAGCGCGCCGAAGCCATCGACCGGACACGCAGGCTGCTGAAAGACGGAGCCATCCTGGCCATCAAAGGCCTGGGCGGGTTTCACCTGGCCAGCGACGCCGCTAATGACGCTGCCCTGCGGCGGTTGCGCCAGCACAAACTTCGCTCGGGTAAACCATTTGCACTGATGGCCGCCAGCCTGGAGAAGATCGCGGAATTCTGCGAAGCGGGGCCGGAAGAGCGCGCCGCGCTGAGCGGAACGCGCCGGCCTATCGTGTTGCTGGCGCGCCGCCTGGTGAGCCGGATCTCAGCCGAGGTGGCGCCGGGCGTCCCTACGCTGGGCGTGATGCTGCCCTATACGCCGCTGCATCACCTGCTTTTCGAGGGCGGTCAGTTCGACGCACTGGTGATGACCTCCGCCAATACAGCCGAGGAGCCCATCGCATATCGCAACGAAGAAATAGCCGCGCGGTTACATCCGCTGGCCGATTATTTCCTGCTGCACAACCGCGCCATTCAAACCCGCGTGGACGATTCCGTGGTGCGCATCTTCGAAGGCCGGGAACGCCTGCTGCGGCGTTCGCGCGGTTATGCGCCGCGCCCCATCGAGCTGGGGTTTCCGGCGCAGGAGGTGCTCGCCTGCGGCGGA
>DASWZP010000135.1:0-2478 GCA_036404395.1 Bryobacteraceae bacterium
CGCAGCGTCACCGTGCTCGACGCCGATCCGCAACACAGCCTGGTGGCCTGGGCCGAGCAGGGCGATGGCATGCTGTCCCGATCCGTCGAGAAGGTGACTGCTCCCGGCACGCTGCGCGCACGCGCGCGCAAGGCTGAGGAAGACACCGATATCGTTCTCATCGATACCCCGCCGGGCATGCCCGAAGTGGCTTACCAGGCGGCGCTGGCAGCCGATCTGATGCTCCTGCCCTGCGGCCCGTCCCCGCTCGACCTGTTCGCTCTGAAGGAAGCCCTGTCGGTTGCGCTCAAAGCGCGCGCCGAACGCCGCTCGAAAAAACCGCGCATCCGCTTCGTGCCGTCCAAGGTTCTGATGTCCACCAACCTCAGCCGCGGCCTGGCCTCCTCTCTCAGCGGCATGGGGAAAAAGGTTCTGCCCGCCATCGGCCAGCGCGTGGTGGTGGCCGAGGCGGTGTCCCAAGGCCTGACCGTGGCCGAGTACGCGCCCGATTCCCCCGCCCGCGCCGAGTTCTCCGCCCTGGCTAAAGCGGTCGACAAGATTCTGCGCAAATAAGTGGCGCGCGGGCGGCGCGGTAACGCCGGCGGTCTCTGCCGCCGGTGCTTTTTCTCCGCCCTTGTTCCTTTACTCCTCTGAACTGCCGCAAGGCACCGGCGGCAAGACCGCCGGCGTTACCGCGGCTTACTTCACCGCGACCGTGATGCCGGCCTGAGTTTGCGCGGTTCCTACCGTGATCACCACCGGCTGCGGGCCCGAGGCCAGGCCCGGGGGAATCGTCAGGTTCACCTGCATGGCGCCATTCACCAGCCCGGGCGCGGGACCTGAGTAATCGACTTGCGCGTTCACTCCGCCGATGGTTGCCGTAACCGGCTGCGTGACGAGACCTGCGATACCTGGCGCCAGTGCGCCATCCGTCGCGCCGCCCACAATCGCGCCACCGCCTGTGCCGAAGATCTGAATCTCCGTCCCCACCGCCGCCGGATTGGACGCGCCGTTGACCGAGTAATCCTGGTTCAGAATGGCGCCCGGCCCGCTGCCATTCTCGGCGAGGGAGAAAATCGCCGGCGCCGCCGCGGCCACCGGCATCGTCACCGTGTTAGAGAATGAGAGCCCCGTGTTCGGAACGTTGTATTGATACTGGACGGCGGTCTGCTGTTGACCCGCCACCTCGAATGGCACGACGGCGTTGACCTGCCCGAGTTGCGCAAAGAGCAGCGGCGCCGGTGTGCCGCCGAACGTCACCTGAACGCCCCCCAGGTTCGTCGGAAACTTACCGCTTGCGTCTACCTGGCCGCTCAACGGGCTCGCCGGGCCGGCGCTGGCACCGTAAATCGTCAGGATCTCGCCCGGCGCCACGGCCGCACTTTGGTAACTCGCGGCGTTCACCACGTAGTTTTGATGGATGGGGGGGACCGTCGTCTGCAAGGCAGTCAGCAACGCGTTGAATGCCGGCGTGGGCTGATAGTTGAAATCGAACGGCAGCGCCGCGCCATAACCGGCGAAGACGCTGGGGATCCAGGAATCGTTGTAGGAGATGCCCCAGACTTGAAACGCCGTGCAGTTGGGCTGCTCGAGGCACACCGTCATGATGTTCTGGTATACCTGCGCCTGTTGCTGCAGTTCCGCCGCGGTGGCGTTCCCGCTCGAATCCACCGGCACCCGCACGTCCATTTCCGTGATGTGTACCTGGATGCCCAGCGCCGCCAGTGCTTGCATATTCTGCGCCAGGCCGGAGGGGCTCGGGTAGCCGTTGGTCATGATATGCATCTCGAAGCCGACGCCGTTGATGGGGACGCCGCGGCTTACAAAATCCTGCACCATGGCTAAAACGGCGTTGAACTTGGCGCCCGGCCCCTCGATGTTGTAGTCGTTGTAGAACAGCAGCGCGTTGGGATCGGCTGCGTGCGCCCAGCGGATCGCCTGCTCGATGTACCCGGTACCGCTTTGCCCGATGCCGGGCTGGTCATACCAGATGGAATCCCCCAGAACGGACGGCGTTGTGTCGGTGAAGGCTTCGTTCACCACGTCCCACGCGAATACCTGGCCCGCATAATGCGTCACCTCGGTGGTGATGTGGTTCTGCAACAGGGTTGCCATTTGCGCCGGTGTGGCGCTCGCCGCATAGGGCGTCAGCCAGCCTGGAAGTTGGTTGTGCCAACAGAGATTGTGCCCCCGCACGCGCATCCCGTATTTCTGTGCGAATGCTACCAGTTCGTCGCCCGGCTGAAAGTTGTACGTGTTGAGCGCCGGCTCCGTCACGTCCCATTTCATGGCGTTGCCCGGCTCCAATTGGTCGTATTGGGTGGAAAGAATATTGACGTAATTGCCGTTCGTCGTCAGCGGATCGGTCTCGCCGTATTCGTCCGCCTGAGCCGCGGCGCCGATCGGAATCCCCCGCACCGCCGCCGCCTGCCGCAACGTGGTCGTGGTCTGCGCGGCCAGCGGCGGCGCTCCCGCCAGCACCACCGCCATCCAGGCGGC
>DASWZP010000136.1:0-7816 GCA_036404395.1 Bryobacteraceae bacterium
CTTGCCGCGGCGCGCGAGTTTCGCTTCGAACCGGCCGGCGAGCCGGACCGCAAGCACCCGGCCCCCATCCGCTCGCTCACACGCGACGAGGTGGCGCGCCTGCTCGGCCCCGCTTCGGCCACCGCTGCCGCAGAGCACGAAGAAGGGTAATCGCCGTCAGTCCGTCAACCCCGTAACGCCCCGGCTGTCTGTCACGCTCACATGGCTGCCGTCGGCCGTTTGAATCCGCGTGTTCGAAAACTTCCAGCCGTCCGCGTTCTGAATGCTGCCTGCAACTTTGGCCGCGATATCCAGATCCTGGAACGTGAAATTCTGCAACGGCGAATCCGCGTAAGAGCTCACCGCGAACGCGCGCCCGACGCCCGTCGCCTGGATGCCGGAGATTTGCACGTTGCGGATATGCGGCAGTCCCTTTTCGGGCGGCACTGGCGTGAGCAGCACGCGCCAATAGTCGGGCATGCTGGCGATGCCTTCCGGCAGCTTCGCGTAGCTGAAGCTGGGGTTCCAGTTCAGCTCGACGCCGATGGCCGTTCTGACGTCTTGGATATCCATGTCATGGATGGCGATATTCTCCACCGTGCCCCCGCGCGTGCTGGC
The DNA here is from genome assembly GCA_036404395.1 of Bryobacteraceae bacterium. Taxonomy (GTDB): domain Bacteria; phylum Acidobacteriota; class Terriglobia; order Bryobacterales; family Bryobacteraceae; genus Bog-375. Next base: position 598 of record DASWZP010000136.1, read on the forward strand.
GGATTTGAACAGAATCCCGTTCGATACCGATCCCAGCACGTGTATGCGGCGAGCCTCCACGTCGCGGATGCCGCCCGAGGTTTCGCTGCCAAAGGTAACGCCCGCCGCGCCCCCGCGAACCGTGTTGTCCCGGATCACCACACGCTCGGTCGGCCGGTTGACGCGCAAGCCGTCGGAATCGCGTCCCGCCTTCAGGCAGATGTCGTCGTCATTGCACTCGATGTCGCAACGCTCGATCAGCACATCCGACGAGGAATCCACGTCGATGCCGTCCGTGCTGGGGCCCTTGCCGCCGATGTTGTTGCGAATCGTCACGCCGTCCACCGTGACCTTTCGCGAGTAGCAAATGTGTACCGTCCAGAAGCCGGAGCGCTCCAGGCGAAGCCCTTGCAAATCGACGTTCGAAGAGTTGTAGATCTGGATCAGCCGCGGCCGCTGGCAATCGTAGTCGGAGGCCCAGCGGAGGCCTTTGGGTTCATCCTCTCGCCGCAACTTCCAATACGCGTCCCACCAGACCTTGCCGTCGCCATCGATGGTGCCCTGGCCGGAAATTTTGACTCCCGATTGTTCGTACACGTTGATGAGCGCGGCCGGCCATTTCATCTCGATGCCCGCCACGCGCGTCTGCAGGATGGGGTATCCGGCCAGACTTTGGACGCCGCGGATCACGACGCCTTCATCGAGGCGCAGATTCGTACCCGATTTCAGAAACAGCGCGCCGCTCAGATACACGCCCGGTTTCAGCACGATGGTTCCGGCGGATGCCGCCGCCGCGTCGATGGTCTTCTGGATGGCCGCGGTGTCGTCCGTCTTGCCGTCGCCCTTGGCGCCGTAATCGGCCCCGCGAAAGTCGGCGCACCATCCCACGGCCGCCATCGCCACCAGGCATAAAGCAACGCACATGCGCCTCCCAAGGCCTTGGCAAAAAGAGCCAAAACACAACGGGCCACAGATAAACACAGATGAACACTGATCAAAAAGAATTGGCTTATCCGTGTTCATCTGTGTTTATCCGTGGCCCAGTTTTCTTGGGCCTTTTCGGCGCTTCCTATTCGACCGCGATCGAAATGCCGCTCTGGCTCTGCCAGGTGCCGATCCCGACCACCAGCGGCAGCGCGGCTCCCGGCGTCACATTCTCCGGCACCACGGCGTTGATTTGCGTCAACCCGGCTACGGCGCCGGGCGCGCCGCCCGAGTAGTTGATCTGCGGCGAGGCAACCCCGCCGATCGTCACCGTGGCGGGCTGCGTCACCAACAGCGGCCATTGGCCGCCGATCAGGGTCGTGATCCAGCCATCCGTGCTGGCCGGGTTGGTCACGCCTCCTCCGCTGAGGAAGATCTGTACCACCGTGCCGCGAGCCGCCGGTCTGGATTTGCCGTTCAGCGAATTGTCCTGGTTCAGAATGGCGCCGTTGCCCTGGCCCGTGAAATCCTGCGAAAAGACCGCCGGCGTGGCGGCCTGCACGTTGAGGGTCACCGGCGCGGAGGTGCCGCCCTGGTACGCCACCGTCAATTGCGTGGTCGTCTTGCCCGCAACCTCGTAGGGCACAATCGCGTTGACTTGCCCGGCGCCCACATAGGTGAGCGCGGCGGCAACGGTATCGAAGAATACCTGCGTGCCGCCCAGAATGGTAGTGAGAGCCGTGCCGGTGGAGTTGAGCTGCATTCCTACGCCGGAGGCCGGTCCGAGATCGCTGCCGAACACCGACACGATATCGCCGGGCGAAACCGGTCCCACCGTGAAACTCGCGGCGCTGGTTACACCCGTCACCGCCGGCACCGGCGCCGGTATGGCCTGCTCGGTCACCGTGAACGTCTGCGGGCCGATCTGCAGCATGCCGGTGCGCGCCACAGACGTGTTGGCCAGCACCTGGTAGGCCACAAATCCGTTGCCGGAGGTGACGGAAATGTTGGTGACCTTCATCCAGCTCACGTTGCTGGTTGCGGTCCAGGCGCATGTCGCCGCGGTGGTCACCTGGACCGTGCCGGTGCCGCCCGCCGCGGTGAGAGTGAGGCTGGTCGCGCTCAGCGTCAGATTGCTGTCGGATCCGGATTGAGTGACCATATACTGCTGCGACCCGGCCACCGCCGCTTGCGGCGTGGCCCACCCGGCTTCCACCGTGATACCGGCGGTGCGCGATGCGTAGCATGAGTTGGCCGCGATGTTAAAGCTGAACGACCCGCTGCCCGTGCCGGTCGTATAACCCACGGTGGGATCTCCCACCGTAATCCAACTCACGCCGCTGAAGGCGTTCCACACGCAACCGGTCTGCAGCGCCAGGCTCCCCGTGGCGGCGGCGATTCCCGTCGTCATGCCGGTTCCACCCAGGGAGAGCGTGCAGACGGCCGCGGCTTCGGTGATCGGCTCGTAATACGTGGCGTAGCCGTCATAGATCACGATGTTGCCGGTGCGGGGCGCCGCGGTCAGGTTCGCCGCCGCGGTCCAGTTCACGCTGCCGCCGCCGGCCCCCGTTCCCGCCGCGCCAGCCGACACCGTGATCCAAGCGGAATCCGTGCCGAAAGTCCACGAGCAGAAGTACGGACTGGACGTCAGCGTAAGTGTGCCGGTGCCCCCGCCGGCCGGAAGCGTGGGGATCGGACTCGGCGAAAAGGCCCACGCGCATTGCTGCGCGGCCAGTGGAGCGGCCAGCGCCGCCAACAGCAATGCCGCCAATGGCAATAAGGGCCTCATCCACACGATTGTAGCGCCCGGCGGCAGGCTTCGAGAATATTCGCGGCGCCGGGCGTATCGCCATGCACGCAGATGGTCTCGACCCCGCCTTCGCGAGCGAGCCGGACGGCCTGCGCGGCCGCCTCGGCCGGATCGGTAATCAGGGCACCGGCGAGCTGGCGCGAGCGCAACGTTCCATCGGCTTCATAGCGCCGGTCGGCAAACCCCTCCGCCGCCACGCGCAATCCCATGCTGCGCCACACTTCGAGCATGGGTGAGCCGGCGAGGCCGAACAGCGTGGGGCAGGCGCTTCCGCCTGCCAAAGGCCTGTTCCATTGCCGCACCGCCGCGCCAATCGCCCGCGCCACGGCGTGGTTGCGCACGGCCACGTTGTACAGTGCGCCGTGCGGTTTGACGTGGACGATAGTCGCGCCCAGCCGTTCCGCCACCGCCTCCAGCCGGCCGATCTGCCACGCCACGGTGTCCTCGATTTCGGCTTCGCTCATGGCGATTTCGAGACGGCCGAAATTGGCGCGGTCGGGATAACCGGGATGCGCTCCAACGTTCACGCCGCGCTCGAGCGCCAGCCGGATGGTGCGCTCCATGGTGCCTTCGTCGCCGGCGTGACCGCCGCAGGCGATATTGGCCGAGGTGACGTGCTCCATCAGGCGCGCTTCGAGCGCCGCGTCATCGAGTTCCCCCAGATCGCAATTGAGATCGAATGTCATAGCGAATACAACCACTCTTCAACCGCGCGCAGCAGGGCGAGCGCCTGTTCGATGGTAACGGATTCGAAGGCGGTCTGGTCGCGCGGCCGCAATTGGCCGAGCCGCCAGAAATCGGCGGAAATCACGTTGGCCGGCTTGGGATAGCCGCCGGTAGTTTGGTGCTCGACGAAGAGGATGATGGGCTGGCCGCCGGGTGGAACCTGCACCGCGCCCAGCGGCACGCCCTCGGTGAGCATGTGGCCGGCGGGGCTGGCGATCGGCTCGCCGCGCAGCCGCAACCCCATGCGATTGGATTCCTCGCTCACGGTCCACGAGCCGCGGTAGAGTTCGTCGCCGAACCACTCCGCTTGCGGTCCGCGCGTAACGCGCAACGGTGCGCTGCGGGAGAAAGGCGGAGGTCCGGCTGCCCGGCGCGGCTGGCGCACTTCCGTGTCGCCAACCGGCAGAACGTCGCCCGCGCGCAGCACGCGCCCACCGACGCCGGTCGCCAGGTGCGTGGACGCGCTGCCCATCACGCGCGGCACTGCAAGGCCTCCGCGCACCGACAGGTAGCAGCGCGAGCCGGAGCGCGTGGCCCCGCAACGGACCACGCCGCCGGCTTTGACTTCGAGCGGCGTCCACAGCGGCAGCCCGGCGCCGAAATCCGATCCGGACAGCGCGATGAGAGCATCGTTTTCGAATTCGAACGCGCCGCCGACCAGCGTCATCTCGAGAGCCGCCGCGTTCTCCGCGTTGCCCACCAGCAGGTTGCCGGCGCGCAGCGCCAGCGGGTCGGCCGCGCCCGATGCCGAAACGCCGAAGTGCGCCCAGCCGAAACGCCCCAAATCCTGCACGGTAGTCTGCGCGCCGGCTTCGATCACGCGAATCCGGTTCAGCATTCGCCCTCCGCCAACGGAACGAAGCGGACGCGGTCGCCCATGCGCAGCAGCGGAGGAGGCTCGCCGGCCGGATCGAAAAGACGGAGCGGCGTGCGGCCGATCAGCCGCCATCCGCCGGGCGATGCGAGCGGATACACGCCCGCCTGGGCGCCGGCAATCGCCACGCTGCCCGCCGCAACGTGCCGGCGCGGCGACGCCAGACGCGGCGTTGCGAGCTCCGCCGGCAGGCCGGCCAGATAGGGGAAGCAGGTCGCAAAGCCGACGAACGAGACCACGTATTCCGCGCTCGAATGCAGCTCGATTACGCGGCGCGGCGTGAGATCGTGATGGCGCGCCACGTCGTCGAGGTCGGGTCCGTCCGTGCCGCCGTAGCGCACGGGAATTTCCACCAGCCGGGAAGCTGGCGGTTCATCCTCCGGCGCCCGCTCCAGCGACTCCCGCACCAGTCTTTCGATTTGCGCGTGAGTATGCAGGCGCGGGTCGAATTCCACCAGCACCGACGCGAAGGCTGGATGCAAATTCGAGATGCCACGGGCGTGTTCCAGCGCCGCAGTCAGCCGCCGTACCGCACGGTGCGCCTCGGGAGAGATCTCTTCGCCAAAGCCGACCAGCAGAGACCGGTCGCTCGCTGCGCGTATCTGGATAGGGTCTAAGGTCTGCGTTGACACGGAAGCCATCATCAATGGGGCAATAGCGTTTCCATGAAGCTTTGCACTCTTAATCTCTCCACGGGTTCATCGGCCTTCTGAAAATCGAAGCCGCTGAGGCCGTTCAGCAGTGTCAGTCCGAGGCTCTGTAAGTCCTTGATGATTGCAGATTCCTCGCCCCACTGCAGATCGTCAACGATCTCCTGGATAACGAGCGGCAGTTCCGCCCCGGGGAAGACGCGATCTCAGAAGCTGTCGTATCTTCTGTAAACGCTCATTCATCTCTGAGTTCATTGTAGTTCTCGGCGCAGGCGAAGCGCGCCGGCTTGGTTGCACATGCCTCCGGAGCGGGTGCTGCCCGTCCCCGAGCGGCACTTCTCCTAACCCTCGCCTCCAAGCACCCGCCCGCGCTTTTGTGTTAGCACAGAGTACTTGGGGGCGCGGCAGTGCCGAAATATATCGCGGCCATCGATCAGGGGACATCCAGCACGCGGTTCATGGTGTTCGACCGCAAGGGCGCGGCGGTTGCTGTGGCGCAAAAGGAGCATCGGCAGATTTATCCCAAACCGGGATGGGTGGAACACGATCCGCTCGAAATCATCGCCCGCGCGCGCGAGGTGGTCGCGGAAGCCATGGAGCGGCGCGGCCTCGCGCCCGCCGACCTGGCCGCCATCGGCATCACCAACCAGCGCGAAACCACCGTGGTGTGGGACCGCAACACGGGCGAGCCCGTCTACAATGCGCTGGTCTGGCAGGATACGCGCGTAGCGGAGTTCGTGGCGGAACTCGCGCGCGAAGGCGGCCAGGACCGTTTCCGCGCGCGCACCGGCCTGCCGCTGGCTACTTACTTCAGCGCCGCCAAGATCCGCTGGATTCTCGATAACGTTGCCGGCGCGCGGCGCCGCGCCGAAGCGGGCGAGCTCGCGTTCGGCAACATCGATACTTATCTGACGTGGCATCTGACCGGCGGCGCGAGCGGCGGCATTCATTCGACCGACGTCACCAACGCCAGCCGCACTCAGTTGATGAATCTCGAAACGCTCGATTGGGATGACGAGATGCTCTACGCGTTCTCGATCCCGCGCGCCATGCTGCCCGAGATCCGCTCCAGCAGCGAAGTCTACGCGCCGGCCGCGTGGGACGCGGTGAAGGGCGTGCCGCTGGCCGGCATTCTGGGCGATCAGCAGGCGGCGCTCGTCGGGCAAGCATGCTTCGAGCCCGGCGAGGCTAAAAACACCTATGGCACCGGATGTTTTTTGCTGATGAATACCGGCAGGCATCCGGTCGCTTCCACTTGCGGCCTGCTCACCACGGTGGCCTACCGCCTGGGCGGCCAGCCGGCGCACTACGCTCTCGAAGGCAGCGTCGCGCTGGCTGGCGCGCTGGTGCAATGGCTGCGCGACAACCTCGGCCTGATTGCCGCGAGCGATGGCATCGAGGCGCTGGCACGCACCGTCGAGGACAACGGCGGCGTCTACTTCGTGCCCGCGTTTTCCGGCCTCTATGCGCCTTACTGGAAGGATTCGGCGCGCGGCGTGATCGCCGGGCTGACGCGCTACGCCAACAAGGGCCACCTGGCGCGGGCGGTGCTGGAGGCGACCGCCTTCCAGACGCGCGAGGTGCTGGACGCCATGGAGCGGGACTCCGGCATCCACCTGGCGACCCTCCGCGCCGATGGCGGCATGGTGGCCAATGAGCTGCTGATGCAGTTCCAGGCCGATATTCTGAATCGGCCCGTGGTGCGGCCCGTGATGCGCGAGACCACCGCTCTCGGCGCGGCATACGCGGCGGGCCTGGCGGTGGGCTACTTCGCGGACGTCAACGATCTGCGCGCCAACTGGGAAGCGGATCGCACCTGGCAGCCGGCCATGGATGAGGCGCGGCGCGCGCGGCTTTATCGCCATTGGAAAAAGGCCGTGCAGCGGTCCTTCGATTGGGTTGACGAAAAGGAGAACGGCTGATGGCGTCACCGTGGTTCGGCGAGTTCATGGGGACGCTGATCCTCATTCTGTTGGGCGATGGCGTTTGCGCCAACGTGCTGCTGAAGCGGTCGAAAGCCGAAGGCGCGGGCTGGCTGGTGGTCGCCACCGGCTGGGGACTGGCGGTCTTCGCCGGCGTCTTCACCGCCATCGCCTGCGGTTCGCCCGACGCGCATGTGAACCCCGCTATCACGCTGGCCGTGGCCATCAGGACCGGCGATTTCGCCAAGCTGCTGCCTTACGCAAGCGCGCAGTTGCTCGGCGCGTTCACCGGCGCGACGCTGGTGTGGGTGCACTTCTGGCCGCATTGGAAAGT
>DASWZP010000137.1:0-5348 GCA_036404395.1 Bryobacteraceae bacterium
AACACGGCCGCCACCAACCCGGTGGATTCGGCGGTGAAGCTGCCGCGCTGGAAGAGGATTCCGATGACGGGGCGGCGAAACACAATGGCGAAGCCGCAACCGGTGACCGCGGCCAGCGCGGTGAGGAGCACCGTCCGATCGATCAATCGGAAAGCGTCGCGCATGCGTGCCAGGCTGCGCAGGCGGCTGATTTCCGGCAGCAGCGAATTGGAAATGGGACTCACCAGCAGCGCCAGCGGCACGCCCACGCCGCGCATGCAGTAATCGAGCGCGGCCGCCATCCCAGGCCCCACGTGAGTGGCATAAGCGCGGGTGAAGACGATATTCAGGCCCAGGCCCGCTGCGTAGACGACGAAGAAGGCCGGCTTGGCCGCGATCTCGCGCCACGACACCACGCACGGTTCCGCGGCGGCGTGCGCCAGCTCGCGCCGCGTGGCGAACCACACGATGGCCAGTTGCGCGAAAGCGCCGGCGGTGTAACCGATGGCGAATGCATGCACGCCCACCGCGCGCCACAATGCCAACGCGAGCGCGATAGTGGCCACGTTGAGCACCGCCTGGTAAAAGGCCATGGGGCCGAAGCGCCGGCCGGTATAAAGGAACGCGCAATATACGGCGGCCGCGCCGGCGGCGACCGTCGAGAGCGCGAAGATGCGCAGGTTGGCGGTGGCGGCCGCGAAATAGACCGGATTGAGACCAGGCGCGAGAATGTGCATCAGCCACGGCGCTGCCACGATTACGGTCATCGAAATCGCGGCCAGCACCCAGGCGAACACGCGCAGCAGGCGCCGGAAAAGGGCCAGGCGCGCCTTCCCGCCGGCCGCCGTCAGCATGGGAACGAAGGCGAACACGATGCTGTTGATGACCACCGAATTCAGCGTGTCGATGGGGCCCATGGCGACCGCCAGCGAATCGGCGCGGGAGTGTGTGCCGAGCAGGTAGGCCGTCAGCGCCACGCGCAGGAAGCCCAGCAGGTTGCCGGTGACGAGGCCAGCCACAATCACCAAACCGCCGCGCACAAGCGGACTTTCCACCGCGCGGTTCAGAACCCGCTCGGCGCTCAACGCCGGGGTTGGTTCGGTCGAGCTCAGTTGCAGAAACCTCGCGCGCGAGCCTAGGGCTCGGTTGGCAGGCGAAATCCGCATCGGACCCGAAAACCGGGGCGCCTGCCCCACGCGCCGCAGATCCTTCGACTGCAAAGTGGGACAGACGCTTTCGTCTGTCAACCCGCCGGTCTGTCAACCCGCCGGTTCAGGCCTTCGCCGCGAACGCGCTCCGCGCCGCCTCGAGCGCCGCTTCGTAATTCGGATGGTCGGCGACTTCCTTTACATATTCCGCGTAGCTCACCCGATTGTTCCGGTCGATCACGAAAATGGCGCGGCTTTCGATACGCAATTCCTTGATCAGCGTACCGTAGTTGGAGCCGAACGAGGCGTCCTTGTGATCGGAGAGCATTTTCACCTTGTCCACGGCGAAGGCGCCGCACCAGCGCTTCTGCGCGAATGGCAGGTCCATGCTGACGGTGAGAATATCGATGCCCGGCAGAGAGGCCGCTGCTTCGTTGAAACGCTTGGTTTGCGCGTCGCAAACCGGCGTATCGAGCGAAGGCACCACGCTGACGAGGCGTACGTGGCCGGCCGTATCGGCCAGGGTCACCGGCTTCAGGCCGCTATCGACCACGTTGAAATCCGGAGCGGCGTCGCCGGCCTTCAGCTCCGGCCCCACCAGAGTCATGGGGTTGCCTCGCATGGTGGTAGCTCCTGGTCTTTCCATGGTTCCTCCTAATGAATTTTGGCGATTGAGTTTCTATTGTAGCAACTCGGTCAATTGGGCAGCCTCCGTGACGGGCAACTGGCAGGCGTAATTGCGGCAGACATAAGCGCTGGGAATGCCGCCGGCCGGTTGCATGCTTTCGATGGTGGGAATACCGCGGGCGAGCGCGCGGCGGGTTTCCTCGCTATCCACCAGCAGCACGATGCGGTTGGCGACGAAGCGCGCGTGGAAGGCCCGCAGCAGCGCGCGCGTGCCGGCCGAATCGCGCGGGCCGACAATGACGATCTGGCGCGGCTCGGCCAAGTAGAATTCGCAGGCCGTCAGCATGGCCGGCAGCGCCACCGGAACGCTGGCCAGGCGCGGGGCGAAGGCGGCCAAGGCGCGCTCGGCCGAGGCGCGAAAATCGGCGCGCCCGGTGATCTGGGCCAGGCGCAGCAGGTTGAGAATCGCGATCGAATTGCCGCTGGGTTCGGCGCCATCGTAATCTTCCTTGAGACGCAGAACGAGACTCGCATCGCCCGCCGCGGACTGGAAGAATCCGCCGGCCGGGTCTTCAAACAAGGTGCTCTGTTTCTCGGCCAGGCGCACCGCCCATTCCAGGTCGCGCCGGTCGAACTGGGCTTCGTATAGATCGAGCAGAGCCTGCGTGAACAGCGCGTAGTCTTCGAGGAAGCCTGGAATGGCGGCCTCGCCATCGCGATAGCGGCGCAGCAACTGGCCGGTCGCCGGGTCGAAGAGATGGCCGAGCGCGAAATCCGCGGCGCGGCGCGCGGTCTCCGCGTAGCGCGGCTCTTCGAGCACGGCGCCGCCCAGCGCGAGAGCGGAAATCATCATTCCGTTCCAGGCGGTGAGGATCTTGTCATCGAGATGCGGGCGCACGCGCGCGGCGCGGGCTTTGAGCAGCGCGGCTTCGGCCGTTTCCAGCCCGGCCCGAACTTCCTCCACCGGGCGCCCAAACTGCTCGGCGGTTTCTTCCGCGCTGGCGGCCTGGTAGAGGATGTTGCGGCCGGAGAATTCGGAATGCGGATCGTTCACCACGTTGCCGCCCTCCGCCACGCCGTAGCGGTAAGCGAACCATTCGGCTGCGGGATGCGCGTCGGAATTTCCGTGTAGGGGCCGGGCATGCCCGGCCCGTGCCGGTGCGGAGAGCGCCTCGCGGATCTCCTCGGCAGACCAGATGTAGAAAGCGCCTTCTCCTTTGACGGTGGGCTCTTCGGGGCGGACGACGCTGTCGGCATCTTCGGCCGAGTAGAAACCGCCCTCGGACGCGGTCATGTCGCGCAACACGTAATCGAAAACGCGGCGCGCGGTTTGGGCGAAGAGCTGCTCGCCGGTAATCTGGAAGGCTTCGAGGTAAGCAGTCGCGAGCTGCGCCTGGTCGTAAAGCATCTTTTCGAAGTGCGGCACGAACCAGCGCTCGTCCACCGAATATCGATGGAAGCCGCCGCCGAGCTGATCGTGGACGCCGCCCTCGGCCATCTTACGCAGCGTGTGGAGCGTCATCTCGAGCGCTTCCCGGTTGCCGGTGCGGGCGTGGTAGCGCAGCAGAAACTCGAAGACGGCGGGGCGCGGAAACTTGGGCGCCTGGCCGAATCCGCCCATTTCGGAATCGTAAGTGCGGCGGAAGATGGAGAAGCCGCTTTCGGCCGCGGCATAGTCGATGGCCGCGGGCGCGACGTCGAAAGCGGAGTGCTTTTCGAGTTGCGCCAGCGCCTCGCGCGCCGATTCGCCGATGCGGTCCCGGTCGGTACGCCAGGCCTTCGCGATTTGCGTGAGCACACTCGAGAAGCCGGCGTGGCCCCAACGGTCCTCCGGCGGAAAGTAGGTGCCGCCGAAGAAGGGCTGCAATTCGGGCGTCAGCCAGACCGACATCGGCCAGCCTCCACCGCCGGTGGCGGCCTGTACGAAGGCCATGTAGATACGGTCGACATCCGGGCGCTCCTCGCGATCCACTTTGATCGGCACGAAATCGCGGTTGAGCTGGGCGGCGATTGATTCGTTCTCGAACGATTCCCGCTCCATCACGTGGCACCAGTGGCAGGTGGAATAACCGATCGAAAGGAAGATGGGCTTTCGCTCGGCGCGCGCCTTGGCGAATGCCTCGGCTCCCCAGGCGTACCAATCCACCGGGTTGTGCGCGTGCTGCAACAGGTAGGGACTTTTTTCCAGGGCCAGACGGTTCGAGTGCATGGAAGTGCCTTCAGCGTAAAGACCAAGGACGCGGGGTGTCAAGTGCAACGCGTGAGCTTGCTTACCCGAGAGCGGCGGAGTGAATCCGAAAGCACGCGAGCGGTGTCTAACCATATATGCGGTATTGGGGCTATCTGTGCGCGAAGGTGGCCGTCGCGGCTGCGGTGCTCTATGGGCTGCTGATCGGGATCTCCAGGCTTTTCCCCGATCCGTACCCGAACGAGCCCCTGCGAAACGGCGATCTGAAGCTGCTGTGCATCGTGGCTTTGATGGTCTGGTTTTTGCTGGCCGCGGGAGCTCTTTACCTGATCGTCTGGGATCAACGCCACCGCTGCCGCACTTGCCTGCGCCGTTTGCGTATGCCGATCGGGACTGGCTCGTGGGGGCACATGCTGCAACTCGGGCGACCGCGTATCGAATACATCTGCCTCTATGGCCACGGCACGCTGAAGGAAGAAGAGCTGCAAATTTCCGGCCTGGACAACCCGGAGTGGACGGCTCACTCGGACGACTATTTGCAAGAGTTGGGCGCTTCGAGCGAGCCATCCGGCAAGCCATAGCCAGCCCGGACATCCTTCGTAAGTGTTTCTGCCGCAAAGAGATAGATGGAGCTGGCGGAGGGGCTTGAACCCCCGACCCTCTGATTACAAAGCGCAACCGAGGGGTTTCTACCGTTGACTACGGTTGACTGTAAGCCCCTCGGAAACCGCCGTTTACGGGCCTTTGGCGAGCCGTAGCATTACTCCCGATTTCTACCGTTTTCTGCGCAGGGTACCCCAAGTTTTCACCATAGTGGATGTGCCACTGTATAATCTTCGCATGATCGGACACGCGAAACCAAGTCTGCACGCCGCGATGCCAGGGCCGGCGCGGTGACTGAGCTTGAGGTTCAGGGGCTCAAACTACAGCCCTTGTCAGACGTTTGCGCGCTGCCGGACCAGCCGAATCCGCCGGTGTCGTACCAGGTTGTGGATATGTTCGGCGCACGTCTGGCGGACATCATACGGAACAACCTCACGCACAAGTGGGAGTACCGAACCCTCGGGCATCCTCGCCGCGCGGGTTCCTTCGACAGTCCCCAGGATGCTTTTGAGGCTCTAAAGGATCTCTATCGCGCTGATTGCTAGATGCGCCCGGCGCGCTCGATAAAACCGCCCTGGCTTGGCGTTCTGCTGGCGCAGGCGCACGGCGCCCGGGCGAACAGGGGGTTGTGGGGCGGGAAGGGCCCGCGGCGCGTTCCTGGGACTTCTGGCGCGTTTCTGGGCTAACCGAGTTCTGCGAGCCGGCGCTTGATGGCTTCGAAGCCGGCCGCCGGCCCGGCGCAAGGGCCGGAGTTGGGGAACACGCGCGCCGCAACTCGCCACTCCCAGCCGTGAGTTAGTCCG
>DASWZP010000138.1:0-11968 GCA_036404395.1 Bryobacteraceae bacterium
CTCCACGTCGGTGGCCATCACCTGCCTGCTGGCGGTCGCCGTCTGGCTGGTGCAGAACCACTTCATGCGCATCGCCACGGTCATGCTGGATGAAGAAGTGGCCGCCAGTTCGCGCGCCTATGAATCGCTGTGGAGCGCCCGGGCGGAGCGGCTGGCATCGGTCAGCCTGGTGCTGAGCCGCATGTCCGACGTGCGCGCCGCCTTCGGCACGCGCGACCAGACCACCATCCGCGATACCGCCAGCGAGCTCTGGAACAGCATCGCTCCCAGCCGCACTTTGTTCTACGTGCTGGAGCCCGGAGGAGCGGTGGTCGCCTCGCTCGGTTCAGCGGTGGAGACCGCTCCCAGTTTTCCGCTTACCGCCGCCGCCAGCCGCTTTCCCGGCCAGGCCACCGGGTTCGTGATCGAAAATGGACGGCTTTACCAGACCGTGGTCACGCCGGTGTATGTGGCCGCCGCGCAGGGATCGGCTCTGCTCAATGTGCTGGTCGCCTGTTTCGAGGTGGATGCCACGCTGGCAAGCGAGCTGAAGCAAGCCACCGGCAGCGACTTCGTTTTCTTTTCGCGCGGAAGGCCCATCGCATCCACGCTGCCCGTCGACGTGCCCAGGGATCTTACGCGCCGCGAGCAGGTCCGCATCGCCGATTCGAATTATGCGCAGTTCGTCATGCCGCTCACCGACATCGCAGGCCGCCAGGTTGGCGAACTTCGCATTCTACGCTCCTTCCAGGCCGCCGACCGGCGCCTGGCGACGCTGCGCGTACAGATGGTGGTGATCTGGATGCTGGCGATCTGCCTCGGGCTCGCCGGCACGTACCTGTTGGCCCGGCGCATCGTGCGGCCCATCCGCGCTTTGGAGCAGGCAGCCGAGCGAATCGCGACCGGCGACTACGACGCGCAGGTCCCGGTATCCAGCTCCGACGAGCTGGGACGCCTGGCCGAGAGCTTCAACGAAATGTGCGCTTCCCTGCGCATCGCGCGTCAGGAGTTGATTCGCCAGGAGCGGATCGCCACCGTCGGCCGCCTGTCCACCTCCATCATCCACGACCTGCGCAATCCGCTGGCGGCGATTTACGGCGGCGCGGAAATGCTGGTGGATGCCGAGCTCTCCGCCGACCAGGTCAAGAAGCTGGCATCCAGCATCTACGGCTCGTCGCGGCGGATTCTGGCGATGCTGCAGGAATTGGCCGATACCAGCCACGGCCACAGCCGCCGCCGCGAAGCGTGCCGCTTGCGCGATGTGGTTCTCGCCGCGTGCGATTCGCTGGCCGATGCCGCGGCCCGCCCCGGCGTCTCGCTCGAGTGCGATGTTTCGCCCGAGATCGAACTCACGCTCGACCGGCCGTCCGTGGAGCGAGTCTTCCAGAATCTGATCGCCAACTCGATCGACGCTCTGCCGCTCGGCGGCCACGTGCGGGTTTCCGCCGAATCCGCGGACCACTCCGTGGTGGTGAGCGTGGAGGACGACGGCGCCGGCATCAGCAGCGAAGTGCGTCCGCATCTGTTCGAGCCTTTCGCCACCGCCGGCAAGCGGCACGGAATGGGGCTCGGGCTGGCCCTGTCGAAGCGGACCATCCTCGATCACGGCGGCGAGATTTGGGCCGACTCGACTAGCGGCCCCGGCGCCCGCTTCCTGATCCGCCTGCCCGCCTGACGCCGGCACTCTGGCGGCCGGCACGATTTTACTCTTCCTTTACACCGGGACAACAAGGTCCCGAACACGCGGGCGCTAAGATCGCGATAGGTGTAGTTATGGGTTCGATAGGGATAGTTCGCGAGACGCCGCCCGCCGTCGATCTGGTTTGGCAGGCGGTCGAGATCGGTGAGCGAGTTACGTCCGCTATCTTACTCGCTGCGATAAGTCCGGTAATCGGCGCCAGCGTGGTAGCCGTGTCGCTCCTATCGCGCCGCACCCCGCTGATCGCCCACCGCCGGGTAGGATGGTGCGGAGCGACGCTCTGGATGATCAAGCTCCGGACGATGTGGAGCCAGGACTCACCGCGAGCCGCGACAGGTTCGCATTGGATCGAGCGAATCCACGACGATGAAGGACCCGAGAACAAACAGGATTCCGATCCCCGTGTCACACACTGGTTCGCGCGCTTCTGCCGCCGCCATTCGCTGGACGAACTCCCTCAACTCTGGCACGTGATCGCGGGCGAAATGTCGCTGGTAGGCCCGCGGCCTCTCACCGCAACCGAACTCGACCGGCACTACGGCGCGGCGGCGCAGGAGATCCTTCAAGTCAAGCCGGGACTCGCCGGGCTGTGGCAGGTGTCGGGACGCAACCGGTTGAGCTACGCCGAGCGGCGCAGGCTGGACCTGAAGCTGGCGCGAAACCGTTCGTTGCGGATGTACTTGCAAGTGCTGTTACGGGCGATCCCCGAAGTGCTGTGCGGGAGTAACTCCTGGTAACAGGTAGGACAGACCATCGTTGTCCGTGGTCTGTCTTGCCTCGCCAAAAACACAACGCGTCGACAGGTGAAGTAGGACAGACCATCGTTGTTCGTGGTCTGTCGCGCCTCGCCAAAACACGACCCGTCGACAGGCGAAAAAGGCGATCGCCTGTCCTACCTTTGGCTTGATGGGCTTAATTCGTAACCGCGATCATTACTTGATCCGTGGTGGTGATCCCGTTCATCACCAATTGCAATGGGACCGCGTTGCCCGTGGGAGTGCCGGGAGCAAGGATGATGTTGATCTGGTAGACGCCCGGAAACTGGGGCTGCATCCCGGAGAAGATCAACTGTGCCTCCACGCCGCCA
Organism: Bryobacteraceae bacterium; assembly: GCA_036404395.1. Lineage (GTDB taxonomy): Bacteria > Acidobacteriota > Terriglobia > Bryobacterales > Bryobacteraceae > Bog-375. Next base: position 2,766 of record DASWZP010000138.1, read on the forward strand.
ACCATCACCGTGGGATTCACCGCGGTGTAATGAATTTGACCGTCGGTGACAGCGCTTCCCGTGGTTACAGGCGGATTGACGGCACCCAGGCCAGTGGCGAGAATCTCCAGGGTTTGCGGGTCGCCGATCTTCGCCGGGTGCGTGGTCAACCCGGAAACTGCACCCGGCGCTGCCGCAAGTTGGCCGTCATTACCGCCGTAAGCGATGGCTTGGCCGACTCCGAAGTTCACCGCGAAGATGCCCGGCGCCGCGGGTATCACATTGAGGTTCACAGGCGCCGACACGGTACTGCCGCGGGTGACGGTCACTTGCGCAGTGCCGGTGCCCACCGCGAACGGCAACTGGGCGTTGATCTGATCGCCATTTACCGGGTCGTGATTGACGAACAGCAGAGGCGCAGGTATGTTGTTGAACATCACAGTCACGGCGCCCAGCGACGTGGAGAGAGGGATGGAATCGGCTTGGGCCAGGCTGGTGGCGAGGTTCGTCCCGAAGATCGAAACCAGAGAACCAGGAGCAACTCCCTGGTTAGTCGCGAAGCTCGCCGCGTTCAGCACTCCGCCCGATGCTACAACTGGCGTTTGGGCAAATACCGTAGCCGCGCAAGCGAGGATTAGTAGGGCCGTCAAGATCGATTTCATTTGGATTCTCCTGTCTTCTATTGTAAGTGCGAAGGCCCGCTAATTCACCTTTTCGAATTAGATTTTACGTAGGTTGCCCGCGCGGCGCGGTGATAGTTTACTTAGGTTGCGCCGAACCTTGGCGCTGTTTCGCACTAATGTCGTGCCAGGTGCGAGTAACTTCGGGGAACTTCCCGCCATCCAGCACCACGGCCAAAGCAGCTTCCCGTTGTGCTTCATCCAGGCGCGACTCGATAAGCAGCAAATGCGCCAGCGTCCAGTGCGGTTTGAACCACTGGCCGTTGGCAAAGATCGCCGCGCGCAGGCTCTTCTCGGCGCCGGCGGCATCGTTTTGCGAGGCGTAGAATACCGCCAGGTTGTACCATGCGTTGGCGGGATATTCCGCGGTGGCGGTGGCCCGCAAGGCTGCCCTCCCGGCCTCGACCGTGGCGCGCACGGCAGTCACGGGGCTCCTGGTCCGGTGTGCCAGGCCGAGCAGTGCGCGCGAGTACCAAAGGTCGGCGGCTGTTCCCGGAAGCCGCCAGTGTTCGTATTCGAGGTACTGGGCGGCAGCCATCGCGGCATCACCGGAATCGATATCACGCTGGGCCAGCGCGAGGGCGCGATCCGAAACGGCGAAGCGCACGCCCAAGTAAACCAGCGCCGCGGCCAGCGGGAGTGCCCAGAGCTTGGAGAGTCTCCGCCGCGGCGCCACGGCCGTCTCGCACGCAAGCCCGACGGCGAGGGCGACGATCATATAAAGCGTCAGCGCCGTGGGTATGGTGAACACCACGAATTGCTGGCTGACGATGCCCGCAGCCAGCGCGGCCGCCATCCAGGCGGCCACGGCGCTTCGCTTCGCCCGCAACCGCCAGGCTGCCGCGAAGCCGGCGGCGCAAATGCCGCACAGCGCCGCCAGGCCGGGAAGGCCTTGCGCCACCAGCGCATCGAGGAAAATATTGTGCGGCGATTCGTGAGCGAAATCGGGATAGGCCACCGCCAGTTGGCGCGATTCATAATGCGGAAACGCCGCGCTGAACACTTCCGGGCCATACCCGGGGGCCGGCCGGTCCGCCGCCATGCGCGCGCTATCGCGCCAGAGATACAGCCGCGCGCCGCCCCACGGGTCTTCGGCAAACCACCGCGCCCGGCTGCGCACTTGCCACCCGGCAGGCGAGAAATAGAAGACCAGCCCCAGCAAGGTGGCCAACGCCAAGCCCGCGATCAGCCGCCGCGTCAAGCGGAATCCCCTCCACAGCAACCATACACAGCCGCCGGCCAATAGACCCAAGTAAGCCCCGCGCGACCCACTCAGTAACATCGCACACACGGATAGAAGCGCCGACGCGCCCTCGATCCACCGCCATGTAACATTGGTATCGGACTCGAAACCAGCCAGGCTGGCAAAGCAGGCCATGTTCAGCCAGACCGCGAAGTAACTAGAGTAACCAAGCGTTCCGGGGGGCCGGACAATGGTCCAAATGCCTTCGCCGATGTGATATCCCGAGGCTGGAAGGAATGGGTCCCAACCGCAGTACTGGGCAATTCCGTACAGGGCCGTGAGCAAGGCGCTGGCCGAAATCCCGCGCAGAATGGCTGTGCTGCGTTCTGGCCGCCCGGCGGTGTTGGTGGCGATGAGGAAAGCAACCAGCAGGATGCAGGCTTGAGACACAGCCCCGTAACGCCTCCAGGACGTACCGTATAGCGACAGCGCAGGGTTGGAAGAAACGGCCGTGGATAAAGCCAGAGAGCCCAAGCCTAAGACCAGGACGGCCGAGAGCCACGGGAATCCCCGCAGGCGGACCGGACTCCGAAAGGCCCAGGCAACCAACAGTGCAGCCGTAATGGCGAGCAATGCCACTAACTTAGGAGTGACATCAAAGTAAAATAATATACCGGGCGTTACAATTAACGCCGCTAACGGGATAACCAAGGCTGCTAACAACGTCATATCAGTTACACTAGCTCAAGAGAACCAGATGGCGGATACAACGGACGCGTTTCGTTACGTAGGTTACATCAGGTTACGTTGGCGCACGATTGCGGCAAGTTGCGCGATTGCGGTGACTCTGGCGCAGGTTGCGACCCTGCTGATGCCGCGCCAATACACGGCAACAGCGCGTATCGTCATCGATCCGCCGGCGGGAGCCGACATTCGCGCGGCCATGGCGGTAAGCCCGATTTATCTGGAGTCGCTCAGGACTTACGAGCGGTTTGCAACTGCCGGGGGCTTGTTTCAAAAGGCCGTGCAACGCTTCGGTTTGCGGCAGTTACTCGGGAACCGACCGATCGAATCGTTACAGAACAGCGTGCTGCGGGTCGAGATTGTGCGCAACACGCGCATTCTGGAGATTGCCGCCACTTTGCCGGACCCGCAGCGGGCACAAGCGGTGGCGCGATTCCTGGCCGAAGAGACGGTGGAAATGAATCGCGCCATCGTGACAGAGGGCGCGCGGGACCTGGTGGAAGCCGTCGCTCAAGAGGAGCGCCGGGCGCGGGCGCGCTTGCAGGATACCGGCGCCGCCTGGTCGCACATGTTGGCCGGCGAGCCGGTAGATGCGCTGCAATCGGACCTGGCCGCGGCGGCTGGCCTGCGGTCGCAGATCCAGCAACAGATCGCCAGCGCCGAGCTCGAAGCCGCCGAATCCGCGGACCGTGCCCGGCACATTCAAGCCAGCATGGCCCCCAGCACCACTGACGCGCGCTTGCGGGAGCTGCGAAGGCAACTGAGCGCGCTTGATCGGCAGGAGGCCGAGCAGCAGAAGCTGCTGGCGCAGCGGCTGGCGGATCGCGACAAGCTCGGAAGCGAGCGCCAGGCCGATGCAGCCGCGCTGACCGCCATGGAGCAACGGCTGGGCGAAGCCCGCGGCGAGTCCGGTTACCGCGGCGAGCGGCTCCGCATCATCGACCCGGCGATTGTTCCACAGCGGCCCTCTTCGCCGAATCTGCCCCTCAACCTGGCGGTGGCGCTGCTGTTGGGCCTGCTATTGCCGGTGACTTATTTCACGCTGGAGATGAGTTACCAGGAGCAGCGGGCGGGTTCGCGGCGCGGCGAGTTTCGCGCGGTGGGAGAAGGCGGCCGGTGAATACGGCGGTCCATTCCGAATCGCGCGGAAAATGGGCGTGGGCGGCATTAGCGGGCGTATGGGCCGCGGCGATCGCGGTAGCTCCGGGGCTGGGCGCCAAGGCGGTGCTGGCCGCGCCCGCGGCGCTGGCTTCCTTCGCGTGGTGGACACTGGGGAAACCGGCGCGCTGGCTGGCCGCGTTCCTGGGGGCGGCGCTGTTGCTGCCGCCGCTGCCGATCGCGATCGGCAATTCGGGGCCGCATCCATCGCTGCTGTTAGCCGCCTGGGGAGTGTTCTGCGGTTTGATTTGGCTTCGCGAATGGCGCTTCGCGTGGTCCGGGGTGAGCGCCGCGCTGCTGGCGTTGACGGCCGTTCTCACCGCCAGTCTTGCGGTGGCGGCGGTGTACTCGGGCGCGGAAGCGGCGGCCGGCAGCCTGGCGCGAGTTGCCCTGTTTGCGATTCCGGTTTACGTCTACCTCTACACGGCGCACGGCCCATCCGCCGGCTTGGATCCGTTTCGCGCCACGCGCTGGCTGTACGGGGCGTCGGCAGCGTCGGCGTTGTTCGCCTGCGTGGACTTCTATTATCAGTTCCCCGCGCCGGCCGGCTACGGGCCGCAATTCGTCTGGCTCGATTCCGGCGTGTACCGCCGCGCGCAAGGGCTTTTTTACGAAGCCAGCACGCTGGGCAATTTCTGCGCATTTTTTCTGGTGATGATCGCGGTTGGCCTGTCGCGGCCGCGTGGCGAAGCGCCCGTCTCGCGCAAGGCGATGGCGGCGGGAGGCGCGGTTTTCTTCGCCGCGCTGGTGCTCTCGTACTCGCGCGGATCGCTGATCAATGTGATGGTGGCGCTGGCGGTGCTGGCGTGGCTGAACCGCCGGCGGCTGCGGCTGCTGCGCAGGGCGCCGGCTCTGGCAGCCTGTCTGGGGGCTGTCGGCCTGCTCACCTGGAGGATCTTTCCAGCGTTCCTCCAGATGTACTGGCTGCGCCTGGAAGCATCGGCACAGTATCTCTTTTCGTCCACCGAAGGCGTGCTCTCGGGACGCGTGGCAAGCTGGCGGGTGCTGGCGGACTGGATGGCCGGCCATCCCTGGCAATTGCTGTTTGGAATCGGCTACAAGACGTTGCCGTACAGCAATTACCTGGGTACCACGGTAGTCGCCGACAACATGTACCTTAGCCTGCTGGTGGAAACCGGTATCGTTGGCCTGGCGGCATTGGTGTGGCTGAATGTCGCCATCCTGCGCGCGGCGCGCCGGGCGGCGCAGGCTCCGGATGCGCGCCGGTCTTTTTTCGGCGCCTGGATGCTCTGCTTCTGGTCGGGACAAGTGGTGCAGATGGCTTCCGGCGATCTACTCACCTATTGGCGCGTGTTGCCGGTGTACTTCTGGGTGCTGGCGATGGCGGTGCGCGCATGAGGCTGCTTATCCTGGACCAGTTCAGCGATCCCGGCGGCGCGCAGCAACAACTGGTGGAGTTGCTGCCCGCCATGCGGGAGCGCGGATGGGACGCGCTGGTAGGCATGCCCGGCAATGGCCCGCTGTTCAAGCAGATCGGCGCGCTGGGTTTTGAGACGGCGCCAGTGGAGTGCGGGCCTTATCGCTCCGGCCGGAAATCGCCGTTGGACGCGCTGCGCTTCCTCAGCGGGGCGCCGCGACTCGCGCGGCAGGTTCGGCTGTTGGCGAAACAGATACGGGCCGATTTGGTTTACGTGAATGGCCCGCGACTGCTGCCGGCGGTGGTGGGGCTGCGCGTGCCCGTGGTCTTTCATTGCCACAGTTACATCGGCGCCGGAGTGTCGCGATGGATGGCGGGCGAGGCGCTACGCCGCACGGATGCCTCGGTGATCGCCGCGTGCCGGTTCGTGGCGGAGCCGTGGACGAGGTTCGTTCCCCGTGATCGCGTGAAGGTGATCTACAACGGCGTGGCGGCACCGTCGCGATCCGCCGAGCGGCACAGCGGCGCGCCGCGTGTCGGCTGCATCGGCAGGATCGCGCCGGAAAAGGGACAGCGCGAATTCCTGCATGTTGCGTCGATTATTCATCGCGCGCTGCCCGAATGCCGGTTCGTGTTGTGCGGCGCGCCGCTGTTTTCCGATGCGCGCGCGCAGCGCTACGCCGCGCGGGTGCGCGCCGCGGCGGCAGGCCTTCCGGTGGAATTCACCGGATGGGTCTCCGATATCGACGTGGCGATGGCGGAACTCGATCTACTGCTTGTGCCATCCACCGGCCGCGAGGCGACCACGCGAGTGATTCCGGAAGCGTACGCGGCCGGCGTGCCGGCGATTGCATTTCCCTCCGGCGGGATTCCGGAAGTGATCGCCCAGCCCGGCATGTTGGCGGACTCGGTGGAGCAAATGGCGGCGCGGGCGATCGAGCTGCTGACGGGTCCGCGGGAGAAGCTGGCGCGGATGTCCGAAGCCGCGCGGGAGCAGTGGCGCGCGCGGTTCACGCTCGAAAGATACCGTCAGGAGGTGCTGGCCACGATCGAGTGCGCCGCGCGAGGCTCCGCCGCCCGCGAATTGACAAACGCCTGAAACAGGCCGGCAGCGCCCGCCGCGAGCAGCGCCGAGCCGGCGAGCACCACGCCATAACCGAAGTGCGCCAGCAGCCGGCCGGCGGCCAGCGCCGCCACGGCTTGCGCGGAAAACGCCACCATGTAATTGAGCGCGGAGGCTCCGCTGCGTTCGCGCTCGGTCACGCGGCTCATCAGCAGCGCGTTGAGGCCCGGCTCGCTCATCCATTGGAAAGTCATATACGACCCATACGCCAGCACGGCCGTCGCGGCGGTTGTCCCGGCCGACAGGCCGGCGAGCCCAATCGCGGTCGCGGCCATCATCCAAACAATGCCGGTCACCAGGCCAGCCCTCCGGAAGATCGCGGGGGCGAGCAGCACGCCAACCAGTTGCGCCACCTGCGAGCCGGAAAAAACGCCGCCGATTCGCTGGGGCGAAAATCGCAGATGCGCGAAGTAGACGTTAGCGAACGGGTTGAAACTTCCGGTGGCGAGGTTCCACACCGCAAATGCCGCCAGATACCGGAGCAGAAACGGGCTGCGCGGATAGACCTTGGCGCTTTCTCGCTGGGGCTCGCCTGGTTTGAGATACCATGCCGGAATCAGTGCCAGCGCCACCAGGAGCGCGGCCAACAACAGCACCGGCTGCTTGCCGTGCAGCCACACCGACAGCCAGCCGCCGGCATAACTGCCCGCGATGCCGACCGAGAACATGACGGCGAAGAACATGCTGAAGGCCAGCGGGCGCCGCTTCTCTTCCACCGCGCCGGCGATGGCCGGATTGATGGCCACCGCCCACACGGAAAAGATGGTCCCGGCGGCGAAGGCCAGCGCGATCAGCGGCAGCCGCGATGTCATCAAAGCGCGCATGGTGACGATGGCGGCGGTCGCCGCGATATCGGCCAACAGCACCCTGCGCAGGCCGAAACGACGCATCAGAAACGCGGCGGGAATCGTGCCCACGATGCTGCCGATGGTGGCGCTGGCGCCCACCACGCCCAGGAAATCCTCGCGGTAACCGAGGTCGAACAGGTGCAGGTTGTAGAGCAGGAAAAAAACGAAGAGCCCGAAGTTGAACTGGATGGCCGCCGCGAGGAAGACCCAGAATTGACGGCTCAGCCCATTGGCGCGCCCCCACCATCGGGCGCCGGAGAGTGCCGTTCCCGCCAGCGACACCGCATGACGCCGCGCCCGCCGTGCCACGTATGCGAAATGCCGCAGCTTGTAACGCGCGCGCTTTCGCCACGTCAATTCACTCCGCGGAACATGAACCGCACCGCCGTCTCGCGGCAGGTTGGCCGGCAAAAGCCGCCGGCGCGCCACGCTCCACCGATCGCGGCGCGTCTCGACGAGGCTCAGATGCAGCCAGAGCTCCTCTTTATTGGAATTGAACTCCGATGCTGCCGGGGCAGTCGCAAAATCGGCAAACCACTGCTCGGTGGCGCAGGGCAGCGCGGCCATCTCCCGCTCCAGTGCGGGCGCGACGCGGCAGCCGAACCACTCGGCCGCCAGGCGGAACGCCACGGCTTGCAGCCGGCGCAGCGGCGGCGAATGGAGCGCGCTCCACTCGTCCCAGAATTGGCCGTCCTCGGCTCGCGTGTCCAGGAGGCGGGCAATCTCATACGCGTGGAACGCGATGGTATCGCCGCGCAACACGTGCCGCAGGAAGTGCAGCCCGGCATACGCCAGTGCGTCGGGCAGGCGCAGGACGTCGAGATCCACATCCGCCACGCGCCGCCTGCCGCGCCGGCCCCAGAACTCTTCGGCCCCGGGCGCAGGCAGCCGCTCCACGGCATCGTTCCAAAACCGGAAATGCAGCTCCACGGACAGCGGAATATCGATATCGAAAAAATCGCCGCGCCATTCCCAGCCGGTCTTGCGGATCAGCGTGGGCAGATGATCGGTAGGGAAACTCTCCATGCGCGGGATCCGCTCATAGCCCAGGTCGCGCAACGCCGCTTCCGCCGCGCGAACGCTCTCCGGCGGCGAGAACAGATCGATGTCATACTGCACGCGCTCGGCAGCCGGTGTTCCGAACTGAGCGCAATGCGCGATGCCCTTCAGCGCCAGAAACTCGATGCCGTGCGCCGTCAGGCACTGCGCGACCGCGCGATACGCCTCTTCGGTGCGGTGCAGGCGCTGCTGATTCTGCGCGGCGTTGCGGTCCGTTCGCTCGCGTACCCAATCGGGCATGGCGTCCCGCGCGGCGCGCCGTAACGCGAGCGTCAGGTGCGAGCGGTCGCAGTAATCGAGAGCGCGGCGCCAGTCGCGGTCGCTGAGCCGGCGGATCGCGCACAATTCCGGCTCGGCAAGATGGAGCGCGGCCAGCGCCGTCGCGGGGCCGTTAGGAATCGTGCGGCACCCCGGCCAAGGGTTCGGCCGCGTGCCGATTGCGGGCGCGGCGGTCATTGGTAACGCCGGCGATCTTGTCGCCGGTGATCTGCCGCGCTTCCTGCGTGAATGGAAGAAAAGCCGAAACGACTCTCGACTATGCAAACCTGACGGCCCGCGCCACGGTGCTTGGTTTCATCCCGGCTCTGATGGGTGTTCGGACACATCAAGCTCCACCTCCGGACGCCGCGCCGGCGCCGATGGCGGTCCCAAACTCGGAAAGCAGCCGCAACCCATCATCCAGCGCTTCATATTGCAACCGGCATGCTGGCAGATCGAGCAGCGTGCGGGTGGCTCGTTCGTGCATGGCGTCCACCTCCTGGCCGTAGCTCGACGAATTCAGCATTTGCCGCACCACTTCGGCTGGTTCCACTTGCCTCATTGCCGGCGGGGCGCCGCGCCGTCGATCCAGCCACGCCAGGCCCCCGATCCTGCACCGCAGCGCGGTCCGGATTTCCGAAAACGCGCGCGTCGGCACCTCAATCGATATCTTGCCATTCGGCCGCTCGTGCGCGCCCCAGCCGGCCAGGCGCGGAAACAAGCCCGGCGCATCGTCGCGCAAGCGCACCTGGTGCGGCCTGCCGACGGCGGTAGCGTCGGAGCCGCCGGCCAG